>CAZYHO010000031.1:0-18993 GCA_964647495.1 uncultured Akkermansia sp.
TGCAGTGGACAACGGCAGCCATCCGGCCACCGCCGCGCGAGGCTAGGGAAGCCACCCCACGCTGGCAAGCCGGGAATTTGCCCCCGGCGAGAACAGGCCGGGATGGGCCAACCGCAGAGGAGCGGCCATTGACGGACAGGCAGACTACGAGCCCGGGTTCGCGGGGAACACGGACGGGCACTGGTGGACAGGCAGACTGTTGAACGGACACGACTGGCGGACAGGCAGACTGCGGAGCGGCACACGGTTTTCCGCCGGCAATGCGGTTTCGGTCGTGTCGCCACCTGCCGAACCGTGAATCTCTACTCCGTCGCGGGCGCCGCGGTGAAGCAGCACGCGACTTTGGACGCGCATGAGGCCCGATGGATGGCGGGTTGCCGCATGCAGCGGCTGCTTCATGCCCGGTTATTCCCCGCCCCTTTCGCGGACGTGCGGCACAGCAATCAACAGGGCATCAATCAGTTGATGCGTGATTGTGTTGTTCGGCGAGATCGGGCTTCGCAGGTTGCGATGCGGTGGCCCTCCACATCTGTTGCGGCGTACGGCTCTTCCGGAGCCGCTTGATCATCATCGCGCTGCCGTTGCCGCTAAGTGACGGGTGGTTTATGATGCGCGTAAGGATCGAGGGACAAGGCGCGCAGAGTTCGCAGTGGGCAGTCGGGATCCAGGCCTTTGAGGCGGCGGGCTCCATCGCGTCGCCGAGGCGAGAAGCACTGGCGCCTGGCCTGGAAGATTTTATCTACAAAAGCTTTGGAGCCGAGGACGGCGCCGGCAGTGAAATAGCGCACGCGGAGGCGGACGTACTCCTCGAGCGGGAGGTGGCCTTGGGCGTCCATGACTTTCTGGATCTGCTCGGGTGAAAATCCGCGCCGCATCACGTTCCCCTCGGCGTCCCGTTTCTCCTCACCGCGCAGGAAGAGCGCTTCGCGGTACCAGTGGAGCATGTCCGCCACCCAGGCCGCGTGGTCCTGGTCGCGGTTCGCGAGGGCCGGCGAGGACAGCTCTGCCATCCGGGCCAGGCGTTCCTGAGCGGGCGATTGACCCGCCGATGCCTCCCCGTACCCGCACCACCGGTATTCCTTGGGATCATCGACTATCCCCGCCTTGACCGGATTGAGGTCGATGTAAGTGGCCATCGTCCGCAAGGCCAGGCCGTTCTCCACCAGAATACTCTTGTACCGCTCCTGCCAAAGCGTGCCCCTCCGGCCAGGTTCTCGTTCCCTGTTGAACCAATAGCTGAAGCGTTGTTTGAGCATCTTCATGAAGTGCGTCAGGTTCCACATCTGGCGAAACCACCGCTCCCGCTCCTCTTCGGCCGCCGTGTTGTTGCCCTCCTTCCGCCAGTCTCTCAGGCGCTGTTGCAGGTCGTCGGCCATTTCGTCCCCGTGAGTCTCCCGTACCAGGGCCACAAGGGCCTCGTCGGCGGGCAGCTCATCTGGCCGACGCGGCACCTCCACCAGGATGTGAAAGTGGTTGCTCATCACGGCGAATGTCAGAACCCGCACCCCGCAGAATTGCTCGTAAAGCCTCATGTACTTCACGAACTTTTCCTTTTCGACATCGCCGAAGACAGCCCGGCCGTCGACGACGCGCGAAATGCAGTGATAGTTCGCGGAACTCATCTGATCGGGAGCGAGGAGTCGTGGACGGCTCATGGTGGCAGGAGGGCGGGGGGTATTGGATCTGAACTCCCCGCCCTGCATGGGCGCGGGGATGCAGACCTGCGGGATACGCTCCGGCCCGGCGGAATCTGTCAAAAAAAGTTCGGGGGAGCGCAAAACCACAGTGGGACAGGCAGACAGCGGAACCCGAGAATCATAGCGGAACAGGCAACTGGCGGCGCCCTTGGTGGACAGGCAGACTGCGGGGGTCGGGTTCGTGGGGAACCTGGGAACCTGGAGCTCCGGGCTCGGGCTTGCGGCATTGCAACGCGGGCCGGGCGCGATAGTGTGAGCGCATGGTGTCGACGACCAATCCGTTTCCCGGCATGAATCCGATTTTGGAGCGGAACTGGGCGCCGGTGCACACGAAATTGCTGAATCTGATCGATGACGAGATTTCACGCCAGCTTCCACCTGATCTGGTCTGCCGGCCGGAGGAGAGGATTTTGATCGAGGAGATTCCAATGGCGGGATCGTATCGGGCGGATGTCGTTGTCTCGCGGCGCGAGTCGTGGGAAAGCGGCATCGCTCCCGCCTGGACGCCCGGACCGCCCGCCGGCGACGTCGTGGTGGCCGAGCCCGAGCGTGTCTGGATCGAGGAAACGGTGGAGCGGTGGATAGAGATACGCACGGCGGACGGCGTCCTCGTGACGGCACTGGAATTGTTGAGCCCCTCGAACAAGACCGGGGACGGTGTCGATCACTACCGCGCGAAACGGAAGGATTACCTGCGCGGTTCGGCTTCCCTGGTCGAAATCGACTTGTTGCGGGACGGCCGCCCGGTGCTCATCGAATCGACCGGCTGCGGCCCAGGCACATGCTATCACATTTGCGTGCGGCGTGCGTGGCAGCCGCACATCTGTGAGGTTTACCGTTGCCCCCTGCTCGAACGCCTCCCCGCTTTCCGCGTGCCCCTGCGCGAAACCGACGCCGACATCGTCCTCGACCTGCAACCGCTGGTCGACCGCTGCTACGAAACCGGACGCTATTACCTTAGTCCGCACGACCGCGAACCTCATCCCCCGTTTCAAGGCGACGAGGCGGCCTGGGTGGACGAGCGCCTGCGCGCCGCGGGGTTGAGAGCCGCCATTCTGCCATAGACGCGGGGAGCCGGGAGGGGGAACGGGCTTTCGGAGGTCAGAGGTCAGGGGGCTCAGACGGGAGGCGAGGCTCAACCCAACGGTGTCCGCTCGACAGTCTCTCCGAGTTTACTCATCGTCGGGGTGCGCGGGCGTGTCGGAATTCATCGTGGAACAACATTCATAGTGGAACAGGCAAACAGCGGGCTGAATTCATAGTGGAACAGGCAAACAGCGGGCTTGGATGAGTGCGGAAACCATAGTGGGACAGGCAGACAGGGGGGCGTATGAAGCCCGCGCCGCCCGCCGTTTTTCAACAGCGAATGGACACGAATACAGACTCCGCAGGGACAACACGCACGCAGTCCGCGCCGGCAGATCGCGGAATGATTCGCGTTCATTGGCGGTTGCCTCAAACGGTCTGGTTGACCGTCGATGGGGCTTCGGATTCGCGATCCGGGCAGTTGCCACTGGCAGGGTGAAGGCCTAATGTCCGGAGATGACCGCCACTGAAAAGAAGCGGCCCGGTGATGTGGGCTTCGATCAAACAGCGTTCAACCTTGCCCGCTGGGAGGAGGTTTTGGAGGATTCGTTTCTGCACGGGTTGGAAGAACGCATCGAGACCGACCGTTTGGGCCACATCGTCATGAGCCCGCCGCCCGTCCAACAACACGGAGGATTTCAATTCGAGATCGGTCTTCTTTTGCGCACTTTGCTGCCGAACGGCCGCGTCATCACCGAGTGCCCTGTATCGACCTCCGAAGGCGTCAAGGGGTGCGATGTCGTGTGGATTTCGCGCGAGCGGCACGAACCGCAGCGCCGGCTGCCCTGCCTGACACTGGCGCCGGAGATTTGTGTCGAAGTGGTTTCGCCCTCCAACTCCAGGACGGAAATCGAGGAGAAGCAGCGCCTGTATTTCGAGGCTGGCGCGGAGGAGGTGTGGCTCTGCGAGCCGGGCGGCCGGATGCGTTTTTGTCTCAAAGAGAACACGGATCGGGCCTGCGCCTCCACGCTCTGCCCGAATTTCCCGGCCACTGTCGAGATCGCGTGATGCCGCGGACTCCGGATTCGCGGTGGGTCGTTGCCAATGGCGGGGTGAAGGCGTAATCTCCGGAGATGATCGCCACTGAAAAGAAGCGGCCCGGTGATGTGGGCTTCGATCAAACAGCGTTCAACCTTGCCCGCTGGGAGGAGGTTTTGGAGGATTCGTTTCTGCACGGGTTGGAAGAACGCATCGAGACCGACCGTTTGGGCCACATCGTCATGAGCCCGCCGCCCGTCCAACAACACGGAGGATTTCAATTCGAGATCGGTCTTCTTTTGCGCACTTTGCTGCCGAACGGCCGCGTCATCACCGAGTGCCCTGTATCGACCTCCGAAGGCGTCAAGGGGTGCGATGTCGTGTGGATTTCGCGCGAGCGGCACGAACCGCAGCGCCGGCTGCCCTGCCTGACACTGGCGCCGGAGATTTGTGTCGAAGTGGTTTCGCCCTCCAACTCCAGGACGGAAATCGAGGAGAAGCAGCGCCTGTATTTCGAGGCCGGCGCGGAGGAGGTGTGGCTTTGCGACGCGGGCGGCAGGATGCGTTTTTGTCTCAAGGAGAACACGGATCGGGCCTGCGCCTCCACGCTCTGCCCGAACTTCCCGGCCACTGTCGAGATCGCCTGATGCCGCGGACTCCGGAATTATGTGCAGTTCTAATCTGCGCCAGATTCTTGAGTCTGGCGGCGGCCGCCTGTCTGGTTTCGGCCTGCGCGGGACCTGCGGGGCCTGCGGGGCCTGAGAACCTGCATCGTGTCGATGACAAGGTGTGGCGCTCGGGTCAGCCCACCCTGCACGATGCCCGCCACCTCGAGGCAAAGGGCATCCGTGAAATCCTCAGCCTCCGCTATTGGTTCTCCGACGATCACCTGACCGGTCCCTTCGAAATCCACCGTGTTCGCATGCAGGCTCATGCCATCGATGATGAGGAAATGGCGGAAGCGCTGTCGATTCTCGTTCATTCCGATGATCCTATCCTCGTCCACTGCTGGCACGGCTCCGATCGCACCGGCGCGTTGATCGCGCTGTACCGGATGGTTGTCCAGAACTGGCCGCGGGAACGGGCGATCGAGGAATTGATGGACCCGAGATATGGCCATCACGCCGACACGTTTCCCAACGTGAGGCAATACCTCGAACACGTGGACATCGATGCCATGCGGAGACGGGTGAGATCGAGAAGCAGTGATCAGTAATCAGAAGTGGTCGGTGGTCGGTGGTCGGTGTTCAGAGGTCAGAGGTCAGAGTTCAGAGGTCAGAGTCAACGACGTTCCGCACAGCAATTCAGTTGGAGTCCCGGCTTCAGCCGGGCGCGAAGCTTGGCGCGAAGGAGCGTTCCGCAAAACGCTGCGCTTCCGCCTGAAGGCGGTACTCCAACCCAACGGTTTTCCGCAAAGCTTTGAGTTGGACCGGCTTCAGTCAGGCTGCGAGACGTGGGAGGAAGAGGATTCAGCATGACGCTGCGCGTTTTGGCAGAGGCCATCTCAAAACCAACGCGGCCGTTCAACAGCCTCGCTGAGCTTGCTCATGATCGGTGCGCAGGCTCTGGTCCGGTCCCGGCTTGTTGACGGGCTCGGTATGGGGATGTATGCTCCAGACCGGTGCGGCGCGTTTTGTCAGTTCTTTTGTTGATATGCCTCGGGGTTCTGGCTCCGTTGCAGGGGGTGTCGGCTCGGCTGTGTCTGGTGGAGAGCCGGATTCTGCTGTCGGGAATGTCTGGAACGTCGGGAAAGGGCGAATGCGGGCAGACGTGGAGTGGGCCGGCGGGGTGTTGTGAGAAGTGCGAGCGTTGTGATTCGCGAGGGGAGGGGAGTGAAAGCAGGGAATGTTGTGTGGATCTGGAATCGCTGCCGCATGCCACGCCGCCCGGGGTTGCGGAAAAACTGCCGGTGCTTACGCCGGTGATCTTTTCCTGGCCGGAGGAGGGCTGGAGAATCCGATGTACCGCGGCGAAAGTGGAGGCGTCTCCGATGCGATCGCCGAAGCCGGTCCCGATTGTCACGGTGAAGCGGCAGGCGGTTCTGAACGTGTGGACGGTTTGAGGCCACGGGCGTGGCGTTCTGTGTGTGATCGCGTTGTTCGCGGTCCTCGTTCCCTGTCCCGCAATGTGGACGGGGTCGGTTCTTATCTCTGTTCCAATGTTCCGTGGCCTCATTTCTGGATTTTCTGTCGAGTTCTGAACCGGCGGCGCCCCGCGCCCGGAAAGCACCTGCGTGGCTGCTGCCGGCGGGTGTTCTCGCGGGTTTCGGTGTGCTCTTTGCCGGGCTTTATCGCGACCGGCTGCTGCCTGCGCCCGCGGTCAGGACGGCGCTTGTGCTGGTGACGAGCGAAGCGGCTCCCGATCCTCGAGGGGGAACCGGTTTCGACACCGGCGCCTCGCCCGTTTTCCAGGCCAGCGGCTGGGTGGAACCCGAACCGTACCCGGTGAAGGCGTCTGCGCTCGTCGACGGCATCGTGGCGGCTGTCCATGTGCTGGAGGGCCAGGACGTGGAGAAAGGCCAGGTGCTTGCCGCTCTGGTCGATGAGGACGCGCGGCTGGCGCTGGCGGCGGCGGAGGGGCGGCATCGCCGGTTGTTGGCGGCCAGGGACGCGCATCTGTCGGCGATCGAGGCCATGGTCAGCAAGCGTGATGCATCGAAAGCGGAAGCTGCCGCGGCGGAGACGATGGAGGCGGAGGCGGACGATCAACTGGCGCGGTTCGACCGCCTGGTGAAATCCAACGCGGTTTCCCAGCTCGATTTGATTTCCGCGCGGCTTCGTCTGCAAAGGGAGAAGTCCCTGTACCGGGCGGCGCAGGCGAAAGCGGAGGAACTCGAGGCCGAGGTGCGGCGGATGGATCTGGAGACAAAAACGTGGGGCGCGGACATCGCGCTTGCGGAGGTGGAGGTGGATCAGGCCCGGCTCGCCCTGGAGCGCACCCGCATCACGGCGCCCATCGCGGGACGCGTGCTGCGTCTCATGGCGGCGCCCGGCGACAAAAAGATGCTCAACATGGATCACCCGGACAGTTCGACGCTGTGCGTGCTTTACGAGCCTGGCAGGCTCCAGGTCCGCGTGGATGTGCCGCTGGCGGACGCCGCCGGCCTGCGCGTCGGCCAGCGTGCGAGGATTCACACCAGTCTGCTGAGCGGCAAGGTGTTCGACGGCGAGGTGACGCGCATTGCCGGCGAGGCCGATCTCCAGCGAAACACGCTTCAGGCGAAAGTGCGCCTGCTGGAGCCCGCGGACCAACTGCGGCCGGAAATGCTCTGCCGGGTCGAGTTTCTCGGCGGCGGCGGCGGTGGCGCGGCAGCCACCGGCGATCGATCCGGTGGAGCGCTTGCCCTCTGGATTCCGTTGGAGGCGTTGCAGGGGAGCACTGTCTGGGTGTGCGATCCGGAATCGAAACGCCTCACCAGGCGGACGGTTCAGAGCGGTCACGAGCGGCGGGACGGCCATGTCCGCATCACTGGAGGGCTTCATCCGGGCGAGTCGATCGTGCTTGGAGCCGGAAACTGGCGCGAAGGCCAGCGTGTTCAACTTCAACCGGCCGAACGATGAAAGATCCCATGATCCAGTGTGCCGGCGTTTCGAAGTCGTATCGCAAAGGCAAGACGCTCGTCACGCCGCTGGAAAAGCTCGACCTGAGCGTGGAGCGCGGGGAATTCCTCTCGCTCATGGGCCCTTCGGGATCTGGCAAGACCACGCTGCTCAACCTGCTCGCCGGCATCGATTCGCCCAGCGAAGGATCGCTCGTGGTTGCCGGCACGGAGCTGGCCGGGCTTTCGCGCCGCAAACTGACTCATTGGCGCGCGCGTCACGTCGGGTACATCTTTCAGCTCTATCATCTCGTGCCCGTGCTGACGGCGTTCGAGAATGTCGAGCTGCCCCTGCTGCTTTCGCCGCTGTCCGGGCGCGAGCGGCGCGACAAAGTGCGGGCCGTGCTGGAACTGGTGGGACTGGGCGACCGGTTGCATCACACGCCGGCGGAGCTGTCGGGCGGCCAGGAGCAACGGGTGGCCATCGCGCGGGCCTTGGTAGCCGATCCCCCCCTGCTCGTGGCAGACGAGCCCACGGGCGATCTGGACAAGGCGGCGGCCGGTCACATTCTCGATCTGCTGAAATCGCTCTCGCGGGACTACGGCAAGACGATCGTCATGGTCACCCATGATCCGCGCGCCGCCGAAGCCGCGAACCGCACGCTCCATCTCGAGAAAGGCCGGCTGCTTGAAACCGCATGATTCAAACCACATGAGAACCGGAGCCATGCTCAATCTCGCCCATCTGGCGATGAAACAGATCACGCGGCATCGCGTCCGCTCGCTGCTCACCGTGCTGGGCGTGGCGGCCGGCATGTTTCTTTTCACCGCCGTGGAGGCCATGCAGCGCTCGCTGGCCCTGGTGACCGAGGCCGGCGCGGCGGACACCGTGCTCGTCGTTTATCGGAAAAACCGTTTTTGTCCGTCCACCAGCCGGCTGCCCGAGCATTACGCCGATGAAATCCGCCGCATCGACGGTGTGCGCGAAGTCATTCCGGTCCAGATAGTCGTCAACAACTGTGGCGCCTCGCTGGATGTCATCACATTTCGCGGAGTGCCGGAGCGCTTGCTGACGAAATTCGCGCCCGAGATAGAAGTGATCGCGGGCGGCGAGGATGACTGGCACAGGCGGGACGACGGCGCGCTGCTCGGCGAGGTTTTCGCCGCCCGGCGCCGGCTGAGTCCCGGGGACAGGTTCAATGCCGCCGGGGTGGCCGTGACGGTTTCCGGGATCATTCGTTCTCCCTTTCCGCAGGACAACAATGTGGCTTACGTGAAACTGCCGTTTCTCCAGCAGGCGTCGCGGGCCGGACTGGGCGTCGTCACACAATTCAATGTGCGGGTTCATGGTTCCGGCGACCTGGAGCGCGTGGCGCAGGCCATCGACGGACGTTTCCACTCCGACCAGCAACCGACCGATACGCGCCCCGAGAAGTCATTCTTCGCGCAATCCGCGTCCGGTTTGATGGAAATCATCGGATTCACGCGGTGGGTGGGTGTCGGGGCGGTGCTGGCCGTGGCCGCCCTGATTGCCAATGCGCTGCTGCTGACGGTGCGCGGACGCGTGAAGGAAACCGCCATGTTGCGCACTCTCGGTTATCCCGGCCGGGCCATCGCCTGTCTGGTGGCGGGCGAAGGCGGCATGCTCGGTCTCATGGGCGGCTGTCTGGGTGTCGGGTTGGCGATCGCGTTTTTGAGGTGGCAGAGTTTCACGCTGGGCAACGAGGGGCAGACGCTGGCGATTCGTCCGGATGCGGTTGTGGCGGCGACCGGCATCGCGGCGGCGCTGCTGCTCGGGCTGGCGGCCTCGTTGTGGCCTGCGTGGCAGGCGGTGACGCAATCCATAGTGAAGAACCTGCGCACGTGAATCATGCTGCCGTTTTCCTACGCCGTGCGGAATCTGTTTCGCTCCCCGATGCGCCTGCTGCAAACGGTGGGCGGCAGCGCGCTGGTGGTATTGCTGGTCATGGCCGCGGTTGCGATGAATGACGGGATGAAGCGCGTGCTTTCGGCGTCCGGCTCATCGCGCAACGTGATCTTTGTCGGCGCCGGTTCGGAGGAAAGCATCCAGCGCAGCGAGGTGCCTGAACTGGCCGCGGGCATCGCCGAAGCCGCCGTGCCGGGCATCGAGGAAAGTCTCGGTTCGCGCGCCGTCTCCGGTGAAATCCATTACATGAGCCATGTGCAGCTCGATGACGGCAGCCGGGCGCAGGCGCTGTTGCGGGGCGTGACTCCCGAAGCGCTGCGCGTGCATCCCGAGGTGCGGCTGGTGGCGGGCGCCTTCCCGGCATCCGGCCAGATCATGGCGGGGCGCCTGGCGTGGAGGAAACTCGGCGTGTCCCCGGAATTCGTGCAACCCGGCCGGCGCGTGATGCTTGACGGACAGGAGCTGGTGGTCAGTGGCCTCTTTGCCGCGCCGGGCACCGTGATGGAAGCCGAGCTTTGGGCCACGTTGGGCGACCTCCGGGTGCTCGCCAGGCGCGACACGCTTTCCTGTGTGGCGGTGCGTCTGGGTGATCCCGCCGGCTTCGCGGATGCGGAACTCTTCACGAAGCAGCGACTCGATCTCGAATTGAGCGCCCTGCGAGAAAGCGATTACTACGCGCGCCTCGCCGAGTTTTACCGGCCGCTGCGGGCCATGACCTGGCTGACCGCCGGGCTGATCGCGGCCGGCGCGCTGTTCGGCGGCGTCAACACGCTCTACGCCGCCTTCGCGTCCCGCGTGCGCGAAATGGCCACGCTTCAGGCGATCGGTTTCGGGCGCCGCCACTTGCTGGTGAGCCTGATGCAGGAAAGCACGCTGGCGTGCCTGACCGGGGCGCTGCTCGCCGCCGTCGCCGCCGTGCTGCTGCTCGAAGGGCGGACGGTGCCGTTTTCCGTGGGGGTATTCGTGCTGGAGATCGGCCCTCAAGTCGCCATCGCCGGCATTCTCACAGGACTCCTGCTCGGGCTGATCGGCGCGCTGCCGCCCGCCCTGCGATGCCTCAAACCTGCGCTCGGCGTCGCCCTGCGCTCGTCATGACCTCGCTTACCCACACACATTCCTAACAAACCAACAACAACGACCATGAACATCCGGACAATCACCACACCGCTCATCCTCGGCCTCGGCATCGCCTGCCTGCTCACTTCCTGCGGCAGGGAAAAAGACACCGCGACCGCTCCGCCACCCCCGCAGGCCGCCAGCGAATCACTTCTCAAGGTGTTCGCCGCCGAGCCATCGGGAGAACCCGCATCCATCCACAAAGCGCGAACCACCGCAAAACCGGGAGATTTGCTGACGCTCCAAGGCCGTGTCATGGGCAGCCGCCGGCCGTTCGTCGATGGCCGCGCCGTTTTTATCCTCGGCGATCCCGAGAAACTGACACCCTGCAACGAAGATCCCGAAGATACCTGCAAGACACCCTGGGACACCTGCTGTGACACGGCGGAAGACATCAAGGCCGGCACCGCCACGATACAGGTCGTGGACGCGGATGGCAGGGTGCTCATGGAACCCATCGAAAATGTGCAAGGATTGGGAAAACTCAGCACCGTCATTGTGAGCGGCCGCGTCGCCGATGGCTCCCACGCCGGCCTCCTCCTGCTCGAGGCTACTTCGATCAAGGTCATTGAATAATCAGATCGTGGCGTCGTAGATGATGGTGGTGGTCTGGAAGCTGGCTGTTTGCCGGTAGCCGCCGCTGGATCTGAGCTTTTTCATGGAGGGATTTGGCCGAAAATTGTTCGCAAGAACACTAACCGCGAGCAGCTCCCACGTCAACGAAAGGCTTGGGTTGGGCGAAGAAGAGGGCGGTTGAAATCGCGGGGCCGCGGTTCAGCGTCGCGGGGCATGGCCATGATCGCGATTCTGGGAACGTATGACAGCAAGGGGCACGAACTTGAGTTTGTCGCCCGCCACATTGCGGCGCGCGGGCACACGCCGTTGCGGATCGATGTCGGCACGCTGGACCGCCCGGTGGTTCAGGTGGACGTGCAGCGGGAGGCGGTGCTCGATTTTTCGAAGATCGGAGACCGCCAGGACCGGGGCGAGTGCGTGGCGGCGATGGCGGCGGCGGCGCCGGAGTTGCTGGCGGAGCTGGCGCGTGACGGGAAGATTCAGGGTGTGATTTCGCTGGGCGGCGGCGGCGGCACGGCGATCGGGACGGCGGCCATGCGCGCGCTGCCTGTCGGGTTTCCGAAGGTGATGGTCAGCACGCTGGCCAGCGGGAACACGGCGCCGTACGTCGGCACGACGGACATCGTGATGTTCCCGAGCATTGTCGATGTGGCCGGGCTGAACCGGATATCGCGGCTGCTGTTTGCGCGCGCGGCCGGGGCGGTGTGCGGGATGGTGGAAACCGGGGTGGAGGCGGGCGAGGCGCGTCCGCTGGTGGTGGCGAGCATGTTCGGCAACACAACGGCCTGCGTGAACGCCGCGAAGGAAATCCTGGAGGCGGAAGGGTTTGAAGTGCTCGTTTTCCACGCCACGGGCACGGGTGGCCGCACGATGGAAGCCATGATCGGGAGCGGACTGGTGGCCGGCGTGCTCGACGTGACAACCACGGAGTGGGCAGACGAACTGGTCGGCGGCATCCTCGGCGCCGGTCCGACCCGGCTGGAGGCCGCGGGCAAGAACGGCGTCCCGGCGGTCGTCGCGCCCGGCTGCCTGGACATGGTGAATTTCGGCGAGCCTTCGACGGTGCCCGAGCGCTTTGCCGGCCGGAATTTTTATCATCACAACCCGCAAGTCACCCTGATGCGAACGACGCCCGCCGAATGCGCGGAACTCGGACGACTGCTGGCGGAAAAGGTCAACGCCTACACGAGCCCGGTGACGGTGCTGATCCCGCGCCGCGGCGTGAGCGTCATCAGCGCCGAGGGCGGGCCGTTTTACGATCCCGATGCCGATGCGGCGCTCTTCGAGGGCATCCGGTCGCGGCTTTCGCCGCGCATCCCGCTGCGCGAACTGGACTGCACCATCAACGACCCTGCTTTCGCGCGCGCTTGTGCGGAGGGGCTTATGGGGCACATGGGCGTATAGGCCCTACAGGGCTCATGGGCCAATTAAGGCAGCGTGGGCCGCCAAAACCGGCGGTTGCAATCCGGTGTGTGCGCGCGTTACTGCGGGCTTCGGCGTGCGCCGTTCATTCTTGTATGAAAGTCACCTGTTCCGTCCTCTTGCTCGCGCTCGCCTTTCTGGGTGGGGCGTGCGAAAAGCAATCGTATTCCGAATCCCGCGCTTTCACCCGCCATGGCGAGTCTGGCGACAAGCACAAGGCGGACGCGCAAGGCGCCGGTGAGGCCACGCCGGCCAAGCCGGACACGGCGGAACCCGCTGCTCCTTGACATTCATCCCATGAAATTCTCGCCTTTCGGCCGGATCGCCATGGCCACTTTGCTGGTCAGCACCCTTTGCCTCACGTCGTCCTGCGCCCTGGCGGCCCAGGCGCTCAGCATGCCGCTGCGATTGATCGGGAAGCTGCTCGGCGCATTTTCCTCCAACCCGATTGGCACGGCGGCCGCCGGCGCCGCGCTGCTTTAGGTTTTATCAACGGCCGGAGCCCCCGGCTTTCTCCTGTGCCTCCTGGAGTTTCTTGATCTCCGGAATCTCTCCGTCATCCACGGGCGGCGCGGGCTCGTCCGGGTCGGCGGGGACGGTGTCTTCGGGCGCCGGCTCCAGCGGTTCCGTCTCGACCGGCGAATCGATGGCGGGCTCCGTGGCGTCTCCCGGCGCTCCGGGGATGCGTGCCTGGGTCGGCGCGCGATCACCGCGCGCGGAGTCTTCGACGAGCAGGCGTCCGCCGGGCGCACGGCGCATCCAGACGGTGCGGAGCATGCGTCCGGAATCGGCGGAGATATGGACACTGCCCACGATGGTTTCCTCGCGGTCGAGCAGCGTCATGGTCCAGACCGGCTCGTCGGAATACTCCCGGCAGTGAAGCTTGTAGTTGATGAGGTCGAAGCCGATGCCGGCATCGCGCGCCACCTGTTCGGTCATGGCGAAGGCCTGGGTGGAATCGAGTTTGACGCGATCCAGCGCGAAATACCCCTTGGGCAGCCGGTTGGGGTAATAATCATCGTCCACGCCCTCGTCGGCGACGCGTCCGTTGCCGATCCAGAATTCGCGGAGCAAATCGCCGCGGCCGGGGGCGATGGTGGTGACGCGCCATTCCGTCGGCTGCGGGTCGCCGGCCGTGCCGGTCATCTCGACGATCTGGCGGATGGCGGGCCGGCCGAACCGGTCGGCGAGCTGCTTCAACCCGAGGCGTGCCGGCACCTGTTCGGTGTCGCGCGCGGCGAGCGTGGATGCGGCGGCAAGGGAAATCGCCCATGCCAGGAAGCGTATGCGGTGTGTCATGCGAGAGGGATTATTCGCACACTTTTGCCGCCGGTCTAGGGCAGCGGGAAGCGCGCGCAGAACTCGCCGACCTGGCGGCGGATGGCGTGCAGGGCATCGAGGTCGCCCGGATTCTCCAGCGCGTCGGCGATCCAGCCGGCGATACGCTCCATTTCGGGTTCTTTCATGCCGCGCGTCGTCACGGCGGGTGTGCCGATGCGGATGCCGCCTGGTTTCATCGGGGAGGCGGTGTCGAACGGGATGCTGTTTTTATTCACCGTGATGCCGGCTTCGTCGAGCGTCTCCTGCGCCACCTTGCCGTTGAGATTGCGCGGGCGCAGGTCGAGCAGCATGAGGTGGTTGTCGGTGCCGCCTGACATGACCGTGAATCCGCGGTCGGCGAGCGCGGCGGCCAGGCTGGCGGCGTTCGCGACGACCTGCCGCTGGTACGTCTTGAATTCCGGCCGGAGTGCCTCATGAAAGCACACGGCCTTGGCGGCGATGACGTGCATGAGCGGGCCGCCCTGGATGCCGGGGAAAACCTGGGCGTCGATCTTTTTCGCGTGCGCCGCGCGGCAAAGGATGATGCCGCCGCGCGGGCCGCGCAGCGATTTGTGAGTCGTGCTGCTCACGAAATCGGCGTGTGGCACGGGAGACGGATGCACCCCGGCGGCGACCAGTCCGGCGATGTGCGCCATGTCGACGAACAGCCAGGCGTCGACGGACCTGGCGATGGCGGCCATGCGCTCGAAGTCGATGATGCGCGGATACGCGCTGGCGCCGGCCGTGATCATTTTCGGCCGGCTGTCGGAGGCCAGTTTCTGGAGCGCGTCGTAGTCGATCCGGCCGTCGGATTCGCTGACGCCGTACGGCACGATGTCGTAAAACTTTCCGGAGAAATTGGCCTGGTGGCCGTGGGTGAGGTGTCCGCCGTGGGCGAGGTTCATGCAGAGGAGGCGGTCACCGGGCGAGAGGACCGAGAAATAGACGGCGGCATTCGCCTGGGATCCCGAGTGCGGCTGGACGTTGGCGTGCTCCGCGCCGAAAAGTTCCTTCACGCGGTCGATGGCGAGTTGTTCGGCGACATCGACGTTTTCGCAGCCGCCGTACCAGCGGCGTCCCGGATAACCTTCGGCGTACTTGTTGGTCAGGCACGACCCCTGGGCTTCCATGACCGCGCGCGATGTGAAATTCTCCGAGGCGATCAGTTCGAGCCCATCGCGCTGGCGGCGTATTTCAGCCGTGATGACATCGGCGATGGCCCGGTCGGCGAGCCTGAGCGGCACGGGACCGGTGTTCATCTTGTCGACGCGACGCGCGTGCCGGCCGCCGGCGAATCCGGTGTTCAGGAACGCGTCGAGGATGGCGAGTGCGGTGGCGGCGGGCGTCGTGGAGCCGGAGAGGCAGAGGATATTGGCGTTGTTGTGTTCGCGTGTGATGAGGGCCGTGGGGACGTCGTGCACGAGGGCGGCCTGGATTCCGGGCGTGCGGTTGGCGGTGATGCTCATGCCGATGCCGGTCGTGCAGATGAGCACGCCGACGTGCGATGGATTCGCCAGCACGCCGTCGATCACGGCCGGCACGAAATCCGGGTAGTCCACACTCTCGGCGCCGTGCGTGCCCTCGTCATGCACCGTGTGGCCGGCGGCCCGGCAGGCGGCGACCAGCGAATCCTTGAGCGCCACGCCGCCGTGGTCGGCGCCGAAATACAGCGTGCGTGTCGCCTTGGCGGGATCAGCGGGTGGGGGATCGGCGGGCGATGGCGGGTCGGTGTGGGGCGCCGCGGCTGCGGCGGACGGATCGGCGGTCTGGCTCATGGATGGCGAAGATGGCGGCGGCGGCGCGGGGTCGGCGGCGGCTTCCGGCCTGCCGCGAAACGTCTGGTCGATGAAGGCCAGAATGCTCGGAAGCGCTTTCTTGAGGATGTTGCGGGTTTCGAGGTAGGCCTCGCGCCCCATGCCGATGGGATCGGGGATGTCGCGGCCCATGAGGGCGGGATCCGCGCAGAATTCGGTCGCCAGATACGTCTTGTCGGCGGCTTCGGGAAACGAGGCTTCGACCATGGCGTGGTGGCCGCTGGTCATCACGAAGATGTGGGTCGCTTCCTCGGCGAGGCGGCGCGTCAGCGGCTGGCTGCGGAAGTACGAGAGATCGATCTTTTCGTCGCGGAGCACGGAAAGCGTGTGGCTGCTGGCGGCCTGCCCGGGCAGGGCGGCCACGCCGGCCGAGGCGGTTTCGAAATCGCCGCGGCGCTCGACCATCCGCCGAAACAAGCCTTCCGCCATGGGGCTGCGGCAGACGTTTCCGGTGCAGACAAAGAGGACTTTCTTCTTCAAATTCCGAAAAGGGATGAGCCCGGAGCGGGCCGGTCACCTGCGGGCCGGCTTCCCTGCCGGCCGCCCTTGGCATACAAGCCGTCCGCGGGCGTTTTGGCTAGTCGTTTTTCTCGTCGCCGCTTTGGCGCTTCTTCGGGAAGTGCTGCTCCGTGAGCGCCTCCACGAAATCATTCGGCAGGAGGCCGGCGTTGTGGAACTCCCGGATCATGCCGAAGTCGGTCTTTTCGACGATGTCCTGCTGAAGCGCCCAGACGGTGGCCGGTTGCAGCACGAAATTCCCCGGGTGGTTGCGCAACTGCGGGACGATGACGGGGGAGACGTGGAAGCCGACGACCAATGCATCGCCCACGAAGTTCCCTTGGGTGCAGACCGGAGGCTTGCCGCCCCGGATCTTCTCCCGCAGGTCGTAATCCTCGAGCTGGTCCTGGCGCTGGAGTTCGTAGTAGGCCTGCTGAAGGGCGCGGCGGATGAGCGAGGCTTCCGTGTCGTTCGCCTCCAGCCCCGCGATGGCGGCTTCCAGGTACCACTCCAGGGTGATCTCCTTGTTGCGCCACCAGCCGAGGGTGCGCTCGGAGAGCATGGACTCGTGCAGACGGACCAGCGCCTGCATGAACGACTTTTGCACGTTCTGCGGAGGCACGCCCGGCGCGAAACTGCGGCGCTCGAAGCAATCGCGCAAGTCCTGCACGCGGACCGACCTGTCGCGTGACTCGATGTGTTTGACGTAGGAATACCAGACGATGGCCCCGAGCAGGCCGATCAGGAATGTGCGGTAAATGAATGTCACGATCGAAAACTGGAGAGCGGGCTGAAACGGATCCGGGCAGGGCTGTCCGAGGGGCGCGCCGCCGCCTCAATCGAAGCGGCTCGGCGAGGGCGAGGGGGAAGGGGAGTCCGGCTCGCCGGAGGCGGCGGCATCGTCATCTTTGGCTTCGCCATCGTCCGATCCGGGAATGCCGGACTTCCCGGCGGGCTTTTTGGCTTCCTCGAGCAGGGCACGCAACTCGGGCGATTCGTCGGCTTTGGCCTTGGCCACGGCCGCGGCATAGTCGAACGCGGGCTCGCCGGGTTTCAGGGTGACGCGCATTTTGCCGTCCCCGCCGAACATGGATTCGAAGAGATCGCTGGAGTCGCTTTCGCCGCCTCCGCTGCTGGTCGGGCTGACGCCTTTCCGGATAAGGGCCTTGGCTTTGTCATCGTCCTGAAGGATGGCGTCCACACCAGCGATGAATTTCTTGCCGGTGAACTCGAACACGGCGGTGCGCTCGTCCTTTTTCTCGAAAACATTCGCGTCCAGAATGGTGCCGCCGCCCTGCACGATCACGGCGATGCGCAGGTTTTCGAGGAAGGCGGTCATGAAAATCTTCATGCCGGCCCATTGCTGGCGCTCCTGGTCGAGCTTGTCCTGGACTTCCTCGTCGCTCAGCGGAACCGCGGGTTCCGCGGTCCCGGCTTCGGCCGCGTCGTCGCCATCGCCGGCCATGGAAGTTTCGAGCAGCCAGTTTCCTTCGGCGGTTTTGGTGATGTCGAGGCCATCCTGTGCCGCCGGGCCTTCCATCGCCTTGGACAACTTGACTTTGGTGACGTCGGGGAAATAACCGGTCACGGAAGCGCGGGTCTTGCCGTCCTTGCCGACGCCGTACGTCACGTCGCTCCATGCCTCGATGCCCTGGGCGCGGAGCATGGAGATGGCGAATTCGCGCGCCTGCTCGCGGGGTTTGAGCTGTTTGCCCGGTTCGCTGTCACCGGCGCCTCCCGCCAATCCGGCGGCGAGCCCTTCGAGGCCGCCCATGGCGAGAGAGGCGGTCATGGTCACTTTGCCCGAGCCGTCGGGGTTGATGACGAGGTGTTGTTCGATGTCGAGGCACGAAGGCAGGCCGATGGCCGCCGCGACAGCCGCCGCGGCCTTCAGGCAGCGTGTGACGAGTGATGAGGACATGGGATGAAGATGAAAGCGGAGTGCGAACAGGATCGCGGGCCACAGGCGATCGTCGGCGCGAGACGAAAAGTCCGAACGGGCCGCGATCAGGAAAACCGGCTCGCTATCAATTGGCGGTGGCCGGCCTGGGCGCCCGCTGGGGCGCGGGCGGGCGGATCACGGCGCCCTTGGGTTTGGCGGCTTCCTCCAGCAGGGCCTTGAGGGCCGGTGTCTGGTTTTCCCTGGCCTTGGCCACCTCGGCGTCGTAATCGAGGATCGGCTCTCCCGGCTTCAATTCAATGGACGGCATCCCTTTGCCATCGGTGAGCGACTCCATCAGGGCTTTTTGCATGCGCTCCTGGTCACGCGCCACGGTGGTGAAGTCGCCGCCTTGCGCCAGCGCTTCCTCCATGAGCTTTGGATCGCTGATCATCGTATCGAGCGCGGCGATCACCTTGCTGCCGCCGAAGCTGAGCGCGGCGGATCGATCATCCACCTTCGCAAATCCCACGGACTCCTTGATGGTGCCGCCGGCTTTGACCGTGGTGGTCATTTTTGCATCCTGCACCAGCGGCCCGACGAATGATTTGCTCTGCTCCCATTGCCCTTTGGCCGCCTCCATCCGGGTCTTGACCTGCTCGGCCGACAGTTTCGGGCCGTTCGATGCCGCGGGCGGCCTGGAGCCGGCCGGAGCCAGTCCGATGGCGACCGTCCACGAGTCGCCGTCGCGCTTCGATGTGAGCGTGCCGGAGGTGGCGCCGCCGGCCTGTTCGCCGGCGCTCATGTGCAGATTGTTGATGTCCTTGAAGAATGCCGTGCCTTCGATCTTCGTTTTGCCGCCGGCCGCGTTTTCGTACTTCAGGTCGCCCCATGCGTCGACGCCTTCGGTGCCGCGCAGCAACTGGAGGACGATCTCCTTGCCCATGTCCTGCCCCGCCACGGCGCCTCCGCCCAGAAGCCCCATCATGTTGGTGTCCACGGTCATGGCGAGTTCGAGTTTGCCGCTGCCGTCCGGATTCAGATGGAACGTCTGTTCCTGTGTCAGGCAGCCGGTTAATGCGGCGGCCACGGCGGCCAATGAAATGAGCGAAAAGCGGAGCTTCATGAGAACGTGGGGCTGG
>CAZYHO010000032.1:0-6047 GCA_964647495.1 uncultured Akkermansia sp.
GCGTATATATATACCGTCATCGAAGCCATGGCCGACGGCGCGGTGCTCTCCGGCCTGCCGCGCGAGATCGCCCTTCAACTTGCCACGCAGACGGTCATCGGCGCCGCCGAAATGGTCGTGGCCACCGGCCTTCATCCGGCCGTCCTGCGCGACATGGTGGCCAGCCCGGGCGGCACCACGATCGCCGGCCTGGCCGTGCTTGAAAAGCAGGGGTTGCGCTCGGCCCTCATGGAAGCGGTGCGCGTCGCCACCGCCCGGAGCGTCGAGCTTGGCAAATAGCCCGCCGCTCATGGCGGCTCTCCGGCCCGGCATTCTTCCGCCGCCCGGCCGCCGCCGATTTCCGCCATGCCGACTTTCACTCCCGCCGACTGGGCACTCGCGCTGGTGGCAGCCGTGATTTGCGGGATCGGCAAGTCCGGGCTGGCGGGCCTCGGCATGCTCAACGTGCTCCTCATGGCGCACCTCATCCCGGGCACCGCGTCCAGCGGAGTCGTCCTCCCGATGCTCGTCGCCGCGGACGTGCTTGCCGTCTGCGTCTTCGGCCCGCGCAATGTCGATTGGCGCGCCATCGGCCGCCTGCTCCCCGCGATCGGCCTCGGTGTCGTCCTCGGCTGGAAAATCCTCGGCTGGCTCGACCATCGCCCGCCTCACACGTTCGGCATCGTCGTCGGCTGGCTCGTCATCGCCATGGTCGCCGTGCAGATCCTGCGCCAGCGGCTGCCGGCCGTCGACCGCCACCTGCCGAAGTCACGCGTTTTCGGCACGCTGGTCGGCCTGGCCACGGGCGTCGCCACCATGATCGCCAACGCCGCGGGGCCGATCAGTTCGATCTACTTTCTCATCCTCGGGTTCGCGAAGCGCGAGTTCATCGCGACGATGGCCTGGCTCTTTCTCATCGTGAATGTGGTCAAGGTTCCGTTCAGCGCCCACCAGGGGCTCATCACCGCCGAAACACTTCGCTTCAATGCCTTCCTCCTCCCCGCCATCGCCGCCGGATTTTTCCTCGGCCGCTGGGCGATCGCTCACATTCCGCAAAAGCCGTTCGAACACGCCGTGCTCGTGCTCACCGTCCTCTCCGCCTTGCGCCTCATCCTCGTCTGAGAGTCACGGCCGCTCCTTGGCCCATCGGCCGGCGATGAGGCCGTTGATGAACAACTGCAGCACATGGTAAAGCATGAGCGGCAGCAGGATGAGCGACAGATCCGCGCGTTCACCGAAGATGAGCACGGCCAGAGGCACGCCCATGGCGAGCGTTTTCTGCACGGAACACAGGTACGCGGCGATGGAATCGGCCCGGTCGAGCCTCAACACGCGGCCCGCCAGGTGGACCAGCACCGAGATCAGCACAAAGAGGATCGTCACGGCGGCGAAAGTCCGGAGCGTGAGCAGCGGACCATGGCGGCCCCAGATGTCCTCTTCCACCGAGCCGCAGAACGCGATGTACACGAAGATGAGAATGATGGTGTTGGAAACGCGGGCGCTCCAGGCGCCGTGGGCGTCGATCCAGGGCTTCAGCGGCGGCCGAAGCAGCATCCCCAGCGCGAACGGGAGCAGCGTCAGCAGCGCGATTTTCAGCAGCAGCGGCGCGATGGGCATGGAGGCGTCCGCGCCGCCGCGCTGCACGATCAGGTGCGCCAGCACGGGCGTGAGCATCACACCGGCGATGTTCGACAACACGGCGTTGAACAACGCGCCCGCCGTGTTGCCCCGCGCCACGGCGGTGAGCACCACGGAGGTCGAGATGGTCGATGGCAGGACACAAAGGTAGAGAAATCCGTCCCGGATCGATGCGGGCGCCTCGGGCCAGACGAAGGAGGCCGCGGGAATCAGGCACAGCCCGGCCAGCGGGAAAACGAGAAACGTGAACGTCTGAATGACGAGATGCAGCCGCCAGTTGGCGGCGCCGCTCCTGACCCTTTCCACCGCGAGCGAAAGCCCCAGCAGAAACATGATGAACGCGATGCCGGCGCTGTTGAAGATCTGCGGATGCAGAATGCCGTCACGCGATCCCGGCCCGGGAAAAAGAAACGCGAACAGCACGGCGGCCGCCAACCCCAGCAGAAAGCCGTTGGATCGCAGCCAGCGCACGAGCAGTGAAGTCGGTTCGGATTTCAAGGATCGGGTGACGGGTGGATCGTCGTTCTTCGTCCTTTCGTCCAGGCCGTCCTCTATTTGCCTTTTGGGTAGTGGGATTCTCCTTCGGGCGCCTCCCACAGGCCGGCATGAGCCGCCGTCCACAACTGCGCCGCCGGGGCGTCCACTTGCCGCCAGGCGCCGAGCGCGTCGCGCACCGCCTTCGATTTCAATTCCGGATCGCTCACGCTCATCGCCCACTGCGCGGCCGCTGCCGGATCGACCGTGGCCGTCTCCCGGCAAAACGCCGCCACCGCCGCGTCGCGCTTGGGGGATGGCTCCAGTGTCGCCAGCCAGGCAGAGGCGGCGGTCGGGTCTCTTTGGGTCCAATTTTTGGCCATGAAGTCCATGCCTTTGACATCGAGATATTCGGTCAGGTGAGTGGCGACGGGAAAGCGCGCGGCGGCAGCCAATTCGGCGCTGCCTTCCAAGAATGCCCGCTGATGCTCCGGCGGCAGCGGCGCCGCCAGCGCGCGCAACCGGGCCGCCACCGGCGCGGGATCCGACTCGGGCTGTTTCAATTCATACCAGACCGACCACCAGCCCAGCTTGTTCCAGCCTTTCGCGTTCAGCGAATCGGCGGGCAGCGCCAGAGCTTGCTCCATCATGCCGGATGCCTCCTTGGCCACGAAAGGCAGGGAGGTGCTGTAAATCAGCGACCGCACCATCGGATCATCCGTTTCCGCCGCTTTGGCAAACAAGGCGTCACGTCCACCGGGCGAAGCGAAGGCCTGGCTCAGCAGGTGAGCGATTTGTTCTTCTTGCTGATCCGCCGGCAAATTGTCGCGCACCCAGGCCACGCCCTCCGTCCAATTCCGCGCGTCAAACGCTCCCATGATGTAGAGCGCGGCGGTGTCGCGCTCCCGGCCCGGCTCCATGCCGCGCCACAGCTCCGTGGCTTTCTCGGGATGAACCTCGATGAGCTGGGACAAAAACTGCGCATGCGTGCGGATGTCGCCTTTGCGGTTGTGGAACCACTCGATGCCCAGGTCCGGGGCTTCGCGGGCCACCTTTGGCAGCAGGGCTTGGAGCAGATGCCGGCGCAGCGTGATGCCGGGCAATTCACCCGCCAATGCCAGCGCGTCTCCCACGTCCGCTGAGAGCACCCGCCGCCGCCAGGCCGAGTCGGTCTGGGAATAGTCGGCCATGAGCGAGAGTGCGCAGAATCGCTCGTCGCTGAGCACTTGCGCAAGCTGCGGCCACGGCAGGACGAAGAGCCATTCGTCCTGCCACAGTTCGCGCTGCACCGGCAGCTCGTTTCCGACAGTTGCCGCCTGGCGCCACAGCGTCTCCACATCCGGTGGCGGCGGCAGAGGCGCGGCGCGGTCGAGCCATTCGCGCCAGGCGCTCTGCGGCAACCTGGCGGGAGCCGGGGCCACGGAAGTCGGGCCTGAGGCAGCGATGGCGGCCGGTGGTATCATCAGCAAACGCCCCGCCAGCCAGCCGCCGAGCAGGCTGAGTGGCACCACGGCGAGATAGCGTTGAAGAAGAGTCACGGCTGTGGCGTGTCGAAGGAAACGGGCGCGGCGAGATGCCGCCGGGCCGCGGTTTTCACGGTGCCTTCCGGCAAGCCCTCCACCCACGCCGCCACGCCTGCCTCGTCTTTTTTTCGCCAATACGAAACCACATCACCCACGCTCGCGGGCTTGCCCCCATCTTCCGCGCGGAGAAAAGGCGCGAACCCGGCAAGAGTTTCCGGATGACGCGCGCGATAATGATTGAAGGCGCTCTCGATCAGTTTGTTGCGCAGCAAGGGATCTTCCAGGGAACCCGCCAGCGCCACAGCCTGCACGGGTGGCAGCCCCATGGCCAGCCAGGCGCCTAATCCAATGTAAGAATCGACATAAGCCACCACTTCGGGCTTCTCCACCGCATGGGCATCCAGCCAGTGGAAGGCGGCCGCCGGATCATTCAGCAGCCACGGCTGCAGGCATTTGTTGTAACCCGCCAAGCGCTGTTCGCCTTCATACGAGGTTTCCGCATACTCCATCGCCGCCACCGGATCGTGTCCGGCCCAGGCGCCGAGCGCGGAAAAGCCGAATTCCTTGTCTGTTTCAATAGCTTTCCTGAAAGCGGCGGTGTGATTCCGCACGAGCGCGTCCAGCAGGGAGTTTTTATCGATGCTTTTCGCGAACCCGGCATTCGGATGCTGTCCGTCGGAAGCTTGAGCCAGTTCCAGCGCCAGATCCGGCTCCAGTTCGGCCAGCCGGGTGCTGAAGGCTGCGATGACTTGGGCAAGGCCGCGGTGGGCGCGTGGCGCGTCGCGCAGCATCCGCCCGACGTCCGCCAAATCCTCCGCGCTCAAGGTGAGCATGAACCGGCGCAGTTGCAGGTCGAGCTTGGTGGGCGTGGTTTCGGGATCGGTGGTCTTCAGATGCTCGATGGCCTGGCGGAGGTAGGAGAGGCGGGTTTCCGCGTTCACGCCGGGCGCGGGGGGATTTTCGGGAGCGTGGGACGAAACGGAAGCCTGGGACGAGACGTGGGCGGCGGACGCGAGGGCCGCTGTCTCCGGACGCGCAGTGCTGGCCTGCCACCACAGCGGCAGGCTGCCGGAGAGCAGGCCCACTGCCGCCAGCGCGGCGGGCGAGGCAACCCATGCGGGCGCGGTCCACGAAGAAGCCGCCGCCACAGCGTGGGCTTGGACGAGTGCCTGGGAGGTGAGCGCAGCCGGGCCGCCCGCCGCCGCCGCTTCGCCCATCAGCCCTGTAGTGAGCGCGCCGCCTAACAATGCCACCGGCACGGCGACCCCGCGCCGCCGCAGCCGGGTGGCGAGTTTTTCCAGCGCGCGATGGCCGCGCCGCTGCGCCGCCTCTGCCGACACGCCGAGCCGCGTGGCGATGTCGCGAAACGTGCGGCCTTCGACGTGATGCCAGAGCAGTACTTCGCGGTCGTCGTGCGAAAGCGCGTCGAGTTCCTCATCCACGAGCGGGCGCACCGCCTCCCAAGCCTTCGTGTGGTCGGGAAAAAAGGTCTGGGTCATGCTCGAGGATTCCTCCTGGTTGCGGCGCAAGGCCTCGCGATAACGTGTTTCCCGCCGCAGCAAGGCCGCGGCCTCCAGCACCGCCGCGCGATGCAGCCACGGAGCCAGGCTGCGCAATGACGCCAGCCGCCCGGCCTTCCGCGCCAGCGCCGCCAGCACGTTTTGCGCCGCCTCCTCTGCCAGCTCGGGCGAGCCGGATCGGCGGAGCGCGGTCGAAAAAATCAGGCCGGAATGCCGCCGGACCACGGCCGCAAACGCGGATTCGTCGCCGTGGCGCGCAAACCGCCGCAACCACTCGCCATCGGCCAGTGGGTCGGCGGCGGGATCGTCGCCCGCACAGTCATCCATCGCCATCATCACACTACAAACTGCCGCAAACGCGAAAAATCAGACAGCGAAGAGTGCCTCCCTCCGATACCCCTTCCTCCACCCGCTCATTCCCTCCACTCTTGTTGCCTCGATCGATGAGGCCCACTCCGGATTCATCCGATCTGTTCGGGAAAGCCGGGAACCATGGGCGATCCGGTCGCGGCGGCACCATCAGCCGCCAGAAAAAACCTCATCCGCCCGTCCCGCTCGCAAAATCACACTTCCACGGCTCCGGCTTCGAAATAGAGCCGCTTCTTGTCCTCCAGCTCCCCCCGCGTGTTGGACGCGGACCAGATTTCGACGCAGATTTCAGGGCATTCCAGAAAGCAGTCCCGCTCCCCGAGACGCTCCCATTTTTCTGCCGAACACCAGGCGACAGATACGGGAACCCTCGGCACTATGCAACGCGTCCCCGGGCTGGCGCGAATGGGAGCGGTTTGCAATCAACCCATGAGCCCCACCTCCAGCAAGGTCGAACCGTCGCTCCCCGCATGCGTTGCGCACTCCCCACAATCTCCGGATAGCGACCGGTGTGGATTGCAAAAGTGGGTGTCTGCTACTCCGG
>CAZYHO010000032.1:6147-18909 GCA_964647495.1 uncultured Akkermansia sp.
CGTGGTCGTGTCCGGCATCGCCCAAGGCGATGAGCACACTGACATCGAGGAGCGTGATCATGGCCGCATCGGGTGCATGGCCTTCTGCCTGTCTTCTTCGTCGATCTCGTCCTGAATGGCGCGAATCCTCTCAAACGTCATCGGCGCCGCACCAGGCACTTTCTTGATCCGAAGGATTCCAAAGGGACCGATCTCGTATTTCTCCGGGTCCGGGTTCTCCCTGTCGGCGGCGGGGCGGATCTCCCGGCGCAAAGCGCTCTCCACAATGGCTTTGAGTGTGGTCTTGCGCCGGGCGGCGACGGTCTTCGCCTCAATCAGAAGATCGTCGGGAAGGTCGAGCGTGGTTTTCATATGGGTCATGGTATGGTTTTATGGGCGCTTGTCAAGCTTGCGCCCGGAGACCTGGTGCCACACGAGTCTGGCCCGGCAGTTCGCGGCCGGTCCAGTCAAGCCGTTCGAGACAGCTTTCCACACCGATGTCGGCCCGTATCGGATCAAAAAGTGGGTGTCTGCGATTCCCTTCGGCAGAGGGCCTTCTTTTGTTGACATTTTGTCAATATCGGGCCATGCTCCCGCCAGCCGTGCGCATCATCAAACCGGCCTTCCTCGTGGACGCTGCCCGCCGCCATCCGAATTCAGGCCCCTCGCTCCGGGCTTGGCAAACGAAATCCGCCACTCGCCGCCCCTTGCCGCCCGCCTTCGCCGACCTGCCGAAGGATTATCGCGTCCTTTGTGCGCAGATTCTCCTGCCGCGGCCGCTTCGCACTCGCGCCGAATACCGCGAAGCCCTGGCCGTCGCCGAAGCCATGGCCGGGCACGATCTCACCAGGGACCAGAGCGATTATCTGGACGCCATCGGCACGTTCCTCGGCGAGTGGGAGGAGGCGCATGAAAAACGCCTGCCGGCAGTGGCGCCGCATGAACTGCTCGCCTTCCTGCTCGCCGAAAACTCGCTCTGCGGCTCGGACCTCGCGCGAATCCTCGGCGTGACGCGCTCGCTCGCCTCCAGATTGCTCGCCGGCCAACGTCAACTCACCGCGGCTCACATCTCCGTCCTCAGCGCCCGGTTCAAACTCCATCCAGGCGCGTTCCTGCCCGACTTCACGAAGCGGTAGTACCGGCGGTAAGCCGGAACCTCAAGCCAGGCCGCGAAGTCAAGTGCGCAAAAACCATTCCGCACCACATTTGCCGCGGGCCAACGATTCCGCCTTGCCGGCGGGACTCGTTGAACTTGCCAATGATCGGGAATCCCCGGAGAACGGCCGGTGCAGATTGCAAAAGTGGGTGTCTGCCTTTCCTCCGCGCTCTCCAAGGAGCCGTTTGTGCCACCAATGCCTCTGTGTGTTCGAACTTGTTAAAACACGTTGAGGCTTGATTCTACTGTTTCGTTACAGTAGTCTATTTCAATTTCGATCGAAAACCAGAATGAATATCTTCCATCGATTGATCCCATGGATGGGTAAACGAAAAGCCCTTCAGATAGCGCAGGAACATTGTATTCCCGAGCTGAAAGAATTTCGTTTGCCACCCAAGAGCCTCAAAATACCATGGCTCTATCAGGAACCCAAGGAAAGTTGCTGGGTCGTCTATGCCCCCTGGTTCGATGGCAAAGATGGAAAGGCACTCCGGTCATCGCGAATAATCATGATTTCCAAGAAGAGCGGAGAAATACTGTATGATGGATCGGCAAATGATGAAGGATGAGGCGAGTAGACGGACATTGAATCGACAGGTTTCGATCGGAGGGCGTTCAAGCCCGTCTTCGACAGTTTGACGAAGACGCGCTTGACACGGAGGAGCTGACGATATGCGTATGAGGAACGAAGTCCCATGCTGAAGCGGCTCGATGTACTGGTGGGGAACCACGAGGCGAAGCTGACGGCGTTGATTCTCGACCTGCTCAAGCGCGGACTGGTCGGGCGGTATACCGTGCACGGCACATCATGTGAAACGGTGGAGGAAGCGAGGGAGTTGACCCTTTTGCACGACTTCGATCTTTTTGTGCTGGTGGTGAACAACGTCTTCTTCAAATCGGACGGGCCGCTGACGACTCTCGAACAGAGATTCGGACCGGTGATAGAATTGATCACATGTTTGAAGGACACCCGCAAGAAACCGGTGGTCGCCTTTTCCGGTTACCATCCGCAAGGCTCTCTTCCCCGGCTGGAAGCGGCCGGGGCGGACGTCGTGCTGGCGCTTCCCTTCGAGCCGCATCTGTTCGTGGAGTTGGTGGAGGTATGCCTGGAAGGAGGTTGAAGCGCCTTCCCTGTCAAGCGGGGCGGCTTCCTGCACCGCCCCCATCTGGAAAAGGGGTGGGTGAGCGGGCGGATTTTTTCTGCATGGAGGGAGGTCTTGGGTAGCGAGGGGGGTTGAAGCGGGCGTCATCGGTCAATGGGCAACGGCGAGCGCATCGTCGAGGGAATGGGTGTCGTCCGGACAGGCTCGGCGGAGGCGTATTCGCAAACTCGATCTGCCACCAATCCGGCAGAAACCAATCTCCGTCCCGGTCATGAAGCGCTTTCGCCCGGTCCGTGAGATGGTGGGACACGAATAAGGGCACAACGATATTGGTGTCCGGCAAAATCATGCGGAACCCCTCTTGTCATCGTTGACCTTCGTCAATCCACTGCTGCAAGGTTTCCGTGGAAATGGGTGGTCCCTTCGGAGTGACAGGAGGTGGAAGCTGCCTGCGAACTTGCTTCTCCGGGGCAGCGAGGCCGCGTTCGAGCGTGGAGATGGCCTCTTGCGTGACGGACCGCCGGTGGGCGGCGGCGGCGGCCTTGAGACGGCCGTGCAACTCGACGGGAAGGTTGCGGATGAGAAGATCGGGCACGAGGGGACGATAGCGATTTGTTAGCAGTTTGCAATCGTGCGATTTTCTGCCCGCTGGTGAACTCGCTCGAATCATGGGTGGCGTCGATGCCGGCCCGCACCGGATTGAAAAGTGGGTGTCTGCGATTCCCTCTGTTTGGCAAAAGAACCGGCCTTGGCCAGATCGCCGCAGGCGTCAGTCGGTGTGAAGAACCTGAACCGCAAAACCCGCCAAATCGTTCACCAGCGAGCTGGTGGGGGCGAGCTGCGGCGTGACGATGCAGCCGGCGAGGCGGGCAGCGAATCGGTTGCGTTCT
Organism: uncultured Akkermansia sp.; assembly: GCA_964647495.1. Lineage (GTDB taxonomy): Bacteria > Verrucomicrobiota > Verrucomicrobiia > Verrucomicrobiales > V1-33 > CAJBME01. The sequence continues at coordinate 9,276 of CAZYHO010000032.1, forward strand.
GCGCAGGTCTGGCGGGTGGCGCGGTCGATACCAGGAGCGAAGGGGGTGAGAAGGAGCAGGCGGCCTTGGGCGAGGAGGGTTTGCTGTTCGGGGGCGAGGCGGTGCGGGAGGGAGCGGGCGAGGCAATGGATGAGGAACGCGCCGCGGCGGGCGAGAATGGCGTACACGTCGCGCTCGACGGGGGTGTGAAAGCCGCTGATGACGGCAGCAGCGCGGTCGCATTGCTCGCGCGCCCAGGCGTGGGCCGCGAGGATGGCGTCGCCATCGCACCGGGTGGAGCTGAAGAAAACGGTGGCGGGCGCATCAAGCAATGTGGGCGGGCCGCGGAAGTGGAAGGCGGGGTGCGCGGCGGGACCGGTGGCGTGTTCCGCCCAAGGCTTCAACCCCCAACAGGGGCCGCCGGCATGGCTGGAGGCCTCGTAAAGATAGACCTGCCCACGCTCGACCCAAAAGATGGCCTCTTGCCTGAAAACCCGCCCCAGCGCCAGACAGTCGTCGAGTTCGGCAAGGATGCCGAAACCGGGTTCCGCGTGCTGGAAATCCGGGGAGCCGCCGGTGACGGGGAAGCGCACCCAGCCGTTGGACTCGATCAGATCGCGCAGGCTGTCCATGGCGGCGGTGTTGGCGACGGCGCCGGCCGTCTTGCCGCCCGGGTTGCAGGCGGTGACGATGCCAAAACTCTCCGGCAGCCCGCCGTGGGGCAACTCGGCGCGAAAACGGGCCTGGAAATAGGCGGGGTTCATGGCAGCTCCTCCAGATCCTGCAAGTCCTTCAATCGCCCGCTGGCGCGCTTGTTGGCCTTGAGGTCTTCCAGCCCGATGAAGGGCACCTGCATCCGCCCGATTTTCACCAGCACGCGGCGTTCGTAACAGGAGGCGAATTCCACGCCGGGGATGCGGGTGAAAAGCTCCAGGCGCATCGGCTCGAACCCCATGCGAATGATTTCCTTCTGACTGGTAAACATGGCGGCGGTCACGTCATCGCCGTGAAAACCGAAGTCGCGCGGGACTTGCACGGCGCGCGCGGCGTTGTCAGGCGCGCTGTCCAGCCACAAATCCATGCCGCCCGTGTAACGCGGCCGGGAATAGTGCACCACCGCATAGCCGCCGATGACCATGAACCTGAGCTCATGCTTGAGGCACAAGCTCAAGAAATCTCTGAAGTCTTTGGCTAGCCTGATCCTGGGCATAAAGCTGTTCACGCAGGGATTCGAGGGCGTTGAGCCGCTCCGCCGGAGTCGCGGCGCGCCAGTAGGCGCGGGTTCGCGCCTCCGCCTCGGCAAACCCCTCCACTCGCTCCAAGGTCCAGGTCTTGGCGCGCAGCTCGGCGCGGTGCTTCTGGGCGGCGGTCATGCATTGTGATCGCACATTTCCGGGTGGAATCAAGATGCCAAGAACCCCGAGCGGGCGGCCCCAGGCCTTGAGTGGAGCGAGGAGAGTCTGGCCCCGCGGCGAGGGAGGAAGCCGCTGGGACGAATGATCACCAGGTGCAGGTCGGTTTTGCCGGACACACGCCAGCGTACCGGGGTGAGGGTTTTGATCTCAAAGGCTTTGCACTCTCCGTTGACGCGCACCTCGACCTCTTGCCAGCGGATGGAAGCGTCCTGCCGGATTCGCCCGGGGGTCGGAAGCTCTTCACCGTAGAGGCGTCAGCGCCGTGCCCGACCCAGGCATCGCCACCGAAATCAACGACACCCGCACCGGGGTCGGCGACACAGGGGCGGCGGCGAGTTGCCGGCGCGCGCAACAGCCGGCACTTCGGTCCCGCCCGCTGCTCAACACGCTCGATTCAGGCGTGGCGCCGATGCCGGCCCGTATCGGATTGCAAAAGTGGGTGTCTGGGACTTCGTTTTCCGGGAGCGCCGCGGTCGTTCCGCGGCTCGTCGGCCCAGCCGCGGAGCCAATCCAACCGCAGGCTCCTTGGGATCCAGGCGGGCAAGCTGGCCGTATCGCGGTCGAGAAGGCCAGGGTCGCCGAGGTGATGGAGTCGGTCATGGGCCGCTCGCTCCATGCCGGAATATGCGGGTCAAGAAGGAGCCAGGGCCTCCGCTGTATCGCGCAGAACCATGAGCTTTGAGGCGGGCACCGGCAACATGGCGTAGGAGCGCCCTTGGCGATCGCTGAATTCGATCTCGAAGGCCGTGCCGTCATATTCCAGGACGACGGTTCCCATCTGGCCGCGCCGGAGCATGAGAGGCGCGCCAGTAACAGCGTGCGCTGTTGGAATGTCCTCCAGCAAGGCCACCGTATCGAGTTCGCGGATTCCGGAATTCATCGTTCTATAAAATATAGCAGGTCGCCAGCCTTGGAAAGTCTTCATTGTGGCGGATGATCCATGCTGTGAACACCATCGCACGGCCTTTTGCCGTACTCAATGGAAAGCGCAGCTCATAGACGCGCCCATAGCCGTTGTCGCCCTTCGGAACCGCGTCGTCCGCCTGCGCCGCCGCTTCAAGAACAGCGGCTCGCAGGATGACGGCGTCTTCCATCGTCAATCCGAGCGCGGCAGCAAAGACACGGGCTTTGTGCTTGCCCACGGGATGCTCTGGATTGAGCGTGTAACCCTCGATCTTGCGTCCCAGATCGGCGCGTTCACCATTCGGCAGTTGCATTCACTTCCGGCTGCGGAACCGGCCCTCCTCCCATCGTTCGATCCAATTGTCTTCATCCTCCTCATTCTCCTGTTCATCCTCAGACCAATCTGTGATCAACACCGTCATCAGTCTGCCGTAATTCCCCAATCCAACGGCGTCCTCTTCGACTTCGAGATTCGGAGCACCGGAGAACCAGTCCGAAAGATTCGCGCCTTCTTCCCTGATTCCACAAGCGCGAATCCACTCATGGTCAACAGAGAGAGCCGCCGAAGGAGTCTTTGAAGGGAGTCGATCTCCCCGTTTGAACCACTCGATTCCAGGCACTTGTCGGAAGGCTTCGGAAGCGACCATGAACTCGACGCAGCCGCGATGTGAGATGATGACTGCCACACACTCCTTTGTGACCTCAGCGAATCGGATCGCGGAGGCCACCAGAGAACTCTCGCACCGGTCCGCCACTCCCTTGATGGCGGAAAATCCCCGGTTACCGCCATTCACAAGCGGTCCGATCAACTTCCAGGGCATCAGAAACTCGGTGGCAAAAACGTCCGCTTCTCGTTCACGAGGGTCGCTGGAGATGAATCCAGAGTGAGAATAGTGGTGCCCGTCGCGCAGGAGTTCCTCGGCGTGGCCATCAATAAAGTAGTGTCCAAGTTCGTGGGCAATCGTGAAGTTCTGGAAGCCTTCGTTCCTGATTGCGGTGGAGAATCCGATTCCAAACTCTTCGCCACACTGCATAAGAAAACCTGAAATACTTGGCTCCGGCGGATCGAAATCCAGCACCGTCATTCCAAGTTTTACCTCAGCGAATTCCTTCGGACGAACTGGAAGCGCCATTCCTTCGTGTTCCTTGAGTGCGTGCCAGGCAATACTCTGGATCTCCTGCTTGCGGACTCGGGTCATCGGGAATCGTTGTTTCGGTTCTCCTCGTCCTTCTCTCGAAGCGTCTTCATCATGATCGCAAGGGTCTTGAAACTGTCCTCCGAGAGTTTGTCGGCGCCGCGAAAAAGCGCCTGCAGTTGGGGCGCGGCGGCGCTCCCCTGTCCGTGCCGTTCTTCGTCGATCCGCCCAAGCAAATAATCGATGCTGACGTTGAGAGCGTCGGAAAGTTTCCGGAGATTTGCGAACGAAGGCGTCCGCTGGCCGGTTTCGAAGTGGGAGATGGCGGCCGGCTGCAATCCGGTTTTTCTCGCGAGATCGGCTTGGCTCAATCCCCTGGAATCGCGGGCGTTTCTCAGTCGAACACGAAATTCTTCATTCATGCGTTTTTGGACTTGACTTCCAATACGAGTTCGTATATACGTCATTATCGCCGCCAACAAGGCGGCTTTCACGGAAATCAGCCTATACGGAAAACGCAATGGAATCAAACGGAAATCGTAATCTTCCGCTGAATGTCCTCGCTCTCGATGGCGGCGGGATGCGGGGACTGTATACGGCAACGGTGCTGGAAACGCTTGTGAGGCGCTTCTCTGGAGAAGAGCCTGGCAATCCGGACCTTGGGAAGGGCTTCGACCTGATTCTTGGGACGAGCACGGGTGCCATCCTCGCTGCTGGTTTGGCTGCGGGCGTGAGCGTCGTGAGAATCGCACGCCTCTACTGCGACCGTGGTGCGGAAATCTTTCCCGACCCCATGCCCGGCTACCGGAGAGAGGATCGGTTCAGCCGGCGCGTGAAGTTCTGGAATTGGTGTTGTCGCCACCTTTCACGTCCGGGGAGCGACGGCGAAGCTCTCCAAGCCGCATTGCGGGATGTGTTTGGCGCCGAGACTTTCGGTGGCCTGTTCCAGAGACGCGGAATCGGCTTGTGTGTCGTATCGACCGCGCTCCACGGGCATCGGCCATGGGTGTTCAAAACACCTCATCTCTCCTCTAACCACAATCGGGACAACCATGCGCTCATTGCGGACGCCTGCCTCGCTTCGGCCGCTGCACCGATTTACTTGCCGCTTGCCAAGGTTACGGGACAGACTGGCAACGGTGGCCATCTCTTCGCGGACGGAGGTCTGTGGGCCAACAACCCGGTGATGATCGGGATCACCGAGGCTATGGCCATGGCGGAAGCCGACCGGCCGATTCGGGTGCTTTCGCTTGGAACCTGCCCTGTGCCACCAGGGGAGGTGGATCGGAAACGGCAGCGTGGCCTGCAGGATTGGCGAGTTGGAGCGGGCGCGTTGGAAGTGGCGATGAATGCCCAATCACAGGCAGCCCAGTACCAGGCGGAGAAGCTGGTGCGGGAACTGAAACGCCGCGGCACCGACATCAAAGTCGTCCGCCTTCCAGAGTCGCCGCCCTCAGAAGCAATGGCCCGCTGTATCGGCTTGGATCGGGCGAGCAAGGAAGCTGTCCAGTCTCTGATCAACCATGGGGAAGCCGATGGCACCGAAGCCTTCCGTTTGGTCCAGCAAGGCACTCCGGAGGGAGACATGATCCGCGAGATTTTCAACCGACTGCCCCGATCCAATGGGGTTCCAACCTGAATGAGCAACCGAACAACCCAGACACAGCATGAAAAACTGCCACGAAGACATCAGCGATTATCACGCCAAGCGCGTCATTCTACCCACTCCGTTGCGCGCCCAGCTCCGGGAACGACGCGACGCCAACCGCGACCGCCTGAAACGAGGTTTGAAGAAGAACGGTATTCCCCTGCCGATCGAGTTTGTCATCCAAGGCTCCTACGCTCACAAGACTACGATCCAGGAACCCGACAACGCCTACGACATCGACGACGGAGCCGTGTTCGACGCGGAGGATTTGAAAGGCCGAAACGGCGCTGAGATGAGCCCATTGGACGCCCGGAAAATGGTCCGGGACGCAGTGGACGACGGCACCTTCAAGACGCCGCCCGAAGTGAAAACGAACTGCGTCCGTGTCCACTACGATGACGGTTCGCACGTCGATATTCCCGTTTACAGGCAAATCGAGACAGGGGACGGAGCGGTCAAGTTCGAGTTGGCCGGTTCAATCTGGCGCGAGTCCGACCCGAAAGGAGTGAAACGCTGGTTCGAGGGCTGCCGCGACCGTCGCTCTCCAGAGGGCGGGGAACAGCTTCGCGAGCTTGTCCGGTTGTTCAAGGCGTATTGCAAGAATCGGCCCGCTTACAGCCTTCCCAGCGGTTTCGTCCTCACTGTGTTGGAGGACGAATGCTTCCATGATTTCAACGCTCGACTCGACGAGGCTTTCCGCACTGTCGCGACGAGGATGCGGGACCGCCTGCGACGTTCGCTCAAAGTGGATCACCCCGTCGTGGACGAGCGCCTTACGGAGGAAGATGACCCGAAATGCCGCAACTTGCGCGACCGGTTGACCAATGCAGTCGAGAGATTCTCCACGCTGGACCGAGCCAACTGCCGCCGCTCCGAGACGTTGAAGGTGTGGAAGGCAACCTTCAACACGGACTTTTTCGACAAAGCGATCGAAGAGGCGGAGGTGGAGGAGAAACGGCAATCCGCCGCCGCAGTCGCCGCCGTATCCTGCATGCCCAAGCCATACGCCTCGTTGAAGCGGTGACGAATAAGCGCACGAAACCCGATTGGAGCGCAGAGGAGTCTCGCCTGCGCGCGACCTTCCCTTCCTTGTCCTTGTGCCTCGGGCATGATGGATCGAAGGCAGTTGCCGGAGTTCTCAAAGTCCTTCCCGACATCGGCTACACGGTGGATCTGAGGATTCCATTCCGCTATCCCGATGTGGAACCGCACTTGGTTTGCAACCGCCGGGAGATTCCGTGGAAACTCGACAGGCATGTGTATGAGCAAAACGGCACCGCCTGCCTGTGCGCCCGGATGGAGACGCGGCGGCATTGGCCTTGGGGCAGCGATTTGACCGACTTCATCCACGTACTGGTCGCACCCTTCTTCCTTTGGCAGCACTACTTTGACACCCATGGCACACCACCGCCGACCGGGGCGAGAAACCACGGACGCCCTGGAATTCTGGAAGCTGCACGGGAAATGCTCAGTCCGCTCGGTGATGTCACGGACGAGCAGATACGCGGCTTTCTCCGCCTGCTGGCCCGTACGAACGACCCCGCTGGGCACGAGCCGTGCCCTTGCGGAAACGGATTGAAGCTGCGGCATTGCCACGCGGAATGGCTTCGCAGCCTGCGCTCACAGGTCGATCCACGCCATGCCGGGGCCGATCTCAGCGAAGCATTCGGAACACCACCACCGACTTCTGTTTGGCAAGAGAACCGGCCTTGGCCAAATCGCCGCAGGCGTCAGTTGGTGTGAAGAACCTGAACCGCAAAGCCCGCCAAATCGTTCACCAGCGAGCTGGTGGGGGCGAGCTGCGGCGTGACGATGCAGCCGGCGAGGCGGGCAGCGAATCGGTTGCGTTCTGCGCAGGTCTGGCGGGTGGCGCGGTCGATACCAGGAGCGAAGGGGGTGAGAAGGAGCAGGCGGCCTTGGGCGAGGAGGGTTTGCTGTTCGGGGGCGAGGCGGTGCGGGAGGGAGCGGGCGAGGCAATGGATGAGGAACGCGCCGCGGCGGGCGAGAATGGCGTACACGTCGCGCTCGACGGGGGTGTGAAAGCCGCTGATGACGGCAGCAGCGCGGTCGCATTGCTCGCGCGCCCAGGCGTGGGCCGCGAGGATGGCGTCGCCATCGCACCGGGTGGAGCTGAAGAAAACGGTGGCGGGCGCATCAAGCAATGTGGGCGGGCCGCGGAAGTGGAAGGCGGGGTGCGCGGCGGGACCGGTGGCGTGTTCCGCCCAAGGCTTCAACCCCCAACAGGGGCCGCCGGCATGGCTGGAGGCCTCGTAAAGATAGACCTGCCCACGCTCGACCCAAAAGATGGCCTCTTGCCTGAAAACCCGCCCCAGCGCCAGACAGTCGTCGAGTTCGGCAAGGATGCCGAAACCGGGTTCCGCGTGCTGGAAATCCGGGGAGCCGCCGGTGACGGGGAAGCGCACCCAGCCGTTGGACTCGATCAGATCGCGCAGGCTGTCCATGGCGGCGGTGTTGGCGACGGCGCCGGCCGTCTTGCCGCCCGGGTTGCAGGCGGTGACGATGCCAAAACTCTCCGGCAGCCCGCCGTGGGGCAACTCGGCGCGAAAACGGGCCTGGAAATAGGCGGGGTTCATGGCGGCTCCTTCAAAATCTTGTTCTTCGGTGGGCGGGTGGGATGCCGATACCGATTTTGATTGAGACGCAGCCCAAATAAATGGGACTATCGAAACCGGCTCTTCAGCGCAGAAGCCGCTGGCGGGCTTCTTCCTCGCTGCGGCGGCGGGCTTCCAGCCATTTCTCCTGCTCATCGGCGACGGCTTCGATGAAGTCTTCCCTGAATTTGAAGTACTCCTCTTCGTCGTTGAAAAGCGGGGCTGCCAGCCCTGGATTTTCGGGCAGTAGTTCTAGAATTTCTGGCATTCGTCAGATTGTTTGCAGATTTGATTCGAAAAGCAAATAGGAAATTGAGTCCGTCAAGCTCATCTTGACGATTTGTTGTGGACGGTTGAGAGCCGACCCCACATCCGCCAGAAGCACTTCCGGGTAGTGCAACGCGATCCAGCCGTCGGGTTCGTGGGCGTTGCGGGTCGCGTCCCAGATGACTTCACCCAGAATCTTTTTCTCCTGCCGGTATTCGTCCACTTCCGCGAGTTCACACACCCAGATAAAGTGCGGGATGGGAAGGCGGCGGTAGAATTTTTCCACCTCTGCATTGCCCATGCCGCGCTTACGAAGGGTGTATTTGAACGAGCGCGCCGACGTTAGAAAAAGCCTTCTGACATGGGACCTGGCTTGCAGCCTGGGTGAGAGCGCGTCGATGCCGGTGCGTGAATCATTCAAAACGGCTTCGATGGCCGTTTGCGCCTGTTCCGCCGCCAGAAACACCTTTTCCGGGAGCGGGACGATGAATTCTTCGATCTTGCTCCAGTCGTAGTTCGAGTCATCACTGGAGATAAGTCCGGCGCGTCTTAACGACTGGTATGGATGATGGTTGTCATCGTTGACGATGAAGGATTGGTTGAACGCGGATGTATAGATGAAGTTCGAGCCGCCGAGCGGTGGAGCAACCGTGTAATCGGAGGAGTGGCCGTAACAGGCCACCACATGGCCCGGAACAGTGACCAGCAATGGCAGCCCGGATTCGACATAAGTGTAGAGCAGATGTTCAAAGGAGTCGTCGTATTGCTTGCGGCTGTAAACCAATGGTGAAAAACGCTGCAGGCGCAGAGCCTCCGCCAGTTGCCAGGAAAACAAACCGCCTGAAGGATAAATCCGCCGCCCTACGGCATGGCTCGCGGCAAGCCGCGTGATCTGGAAGGGAAAAATTTCGGAGTAGAGGGGATAGCGGTTGCTGTAGTAGCGGAGCAGCATCCACAGCGCGGATTCCGCGCAGACCGTGGCGTCGGCATCCTGGCTGATGAAGGGGAAGCCTTCCGCATCCAGTCTGTTCCCCAGCAAATTAATTCGCTCCTTGCACAAGGCCAGATGGGCTGACTGGTCTGCTCGAGTTTTGTGGCTTAGAAAAGTCCGGCCAATGCAGTTGGGCCTGGTGGGACGGATGACACTGTATCCAAGGTAAGCATCGGCAATGCCGCTTCCGCCGGCGGCAATTTCCTCCTCCGTGACAGGGCGGGCAAAGAAATGCAGCCGTACACAGCGGGACGAAGGTGTGCTGAAGCGTTTAGAATGAAAGTTGGAGTATGTGTCCCGGTAATCTTTGTCGATGTAATGCCTTTCCACCACCACGCTTTGCGTCTTGGCGCCCAAACCTCTTTTCAAACGGCTGAGCCCCCGGACGTCCAGGTCGGGCTTGACGAGGGCCAGCAAACTGTCCCAGCCATGACTGGCATCCAAGATGAGAACGGGAAAAACCGAGTTTTCGTTGGCAATCATAGGATGATGAAATCCGGAAAAATTGAGATTATGCAGACAGTCGAACGGATTTCAATAGGGCGTGGCAAGTGCGCAGACCCGGCACCTCCATCCACAAGAGAGAATGTGGTGAGAGTGTGCTCGGCGGGCTGAGAGCTTGGTGGCGGGGGCTTCTTCATGCTTCCTCCTCTCCGGCGGCATCGCCGCCGCCCAGGCCCATG
>CAZYHO010000033.1:0-18533 GCA_964647495.1 uncultured Akkermansia sp.
TCCCGCCTTCAGGCGGAGCGCGAAGCCGGAGCGCGGAATGTTTCTCCGCACCCCCCAGGGCCAACGGCCCGGCCATATCCCAGCCTGGGGCATCGCCCCAGGAATGGTCGCCACACAATATAAAAGGGCTGAAAGCCCGCCCCATCATTCGCTCATCGATGGAGAGGAGGCCATGGACGAGCGTGTCGATCGTGAAGATCGAGGTGGAAGAGGCACGATCGAGGATGGACCATCGAGGATGGACCGGGCTTTCAGCCCTCACTGATTCAGGGGATCGCAAATCCTGGGGCGATGCCCCAGGCTGAAATGGAACCGGGCCGTTGGCCCTGCGGCAGGAGTGGGGGACAGACCCCTTGTGCGATTCGGCTGAAGCCGGTACTCCAACTGAAAAGCTGTGCGGAACGGCGTTGGGTTGCCCCCACTTTCGTCCGCCGCCGGATCTACGACTCCCAGGACCGGCGGCGCGGAGAGTTTTCGGCGGAGGGAGGCGATGTGTCTTGGGCTTTGGGCGCCGGGGGATTGCTGGCGGGATTGCTGGCGGGATCGGCGGGGCGGGGCGGCGGGTCCGCCTCCGTCGTGGCGGTGGCGGCCGCCTCCCAGGAGCGCCGGCGCGATGAGTCGCCGTCCGGGTTATCGCCGGAGGAGCTGGTTTCCCATGATCGTCGGCGCGTGCGGGACGGCCGGTCTGCGGGCGGCCCGCCGCGGGGGGTGATCCGCCGGGCGGCCAGGAATCCGAGAGCGAATCCGACGGCCAGCCCGAGCAGCACGGCCGCCGCTACGATTTCCCAGCCCGGTCCGGCGTCCCCCGCCTGGGAAGCGGCATGGGAACGGGCGGCCAGGAGCGCGTCGGCGATCCACGAAGGAAACGGGAAGGAGGCGGACATGGATCGGTTTGATGAGTGAGCCCTCTGCCGGCGTGGAGAGGAAAGCCGCTCACTGATCCGAGGGCGCCGGCTCGGGAGTGGCGGGGAGCGGCGCGGCCGGTTCCGGGGGACCGGACGGCAGCGGATCGGAGGGCGGGGGAACCGGCGCGAGGCCGCCTTCGGCTTCCGCGGCGGTCGTGCCGGGCTCCGGGGCGCCGTCCCCGGGTTTCACGGCCGGAGCGAACCGGCGTGGCGGGCGGCTGCCGCCGGCCTGCCGCGTGCCGGGCTTCACGCCGTACTTCGTGCCGTTGATCTGGACAGGGGTTCCCTTGTCGATATGCGCGTAAAACCAGGCGGCCATGCTGGCGGGGAGCCGGATGCATCCGTGCGATGCCGGGTGCGCCGGCACGATGCCCTGGTGAAAGCCCAGGGCGGTCGGGCTGCCGCTGCGTTCGAAGCGCTGGAAATACTTCATCAACGAGCCGACGAACCGTGTGCCTTCCGGTTGCTGGTCGTATCCGGCCTTCACGTCGCCGGCCACCGTTTGGCCGCCGGTCGACACGTAGTTTCCGTAGAGGTTCGACCGGTGGTTCAGGTTCCTCTGGCCGATCGTGTAGGCGCCGGTCTCGGTCCGGTAGCCGCTGCGGCCGCTCGAGATGCGGCTCGCCGCTATCAGTTCACCATTGTAATAAAGATAGACGCGCTGCTGGTCGAGTTCGACGACGTACTTCGTGTTGGCCGCCGTGAGGTCGGGCGTCTTGTCTGCGGGCGGGTGGAACCCGTGCTTCCCGCCCTTGGCGAAAAACTCGTCCACTTTCGCCACGTCCTCCGGCCGCGCGGCCCCGGGCATCCCTTGGGCGCCGCCATCGGCGCCGGACCTGTCCTTCAACGACGCGCAGGACACGCTCAGGACGATCGGAACCAGCGCAATCAAATGACCAAACTTCATGGCGTATACCATCCCGCAGGATTCACGGCGGGCAAGTCCGGGTCATTCGGAATTCTTAAGCAAATCCGTTTTTCTTTTTGCCGGGTTCGCGAATCGTGATCCTCGCCATGCCCGCGACCGCGCCATCCCGATTGCTTCCGTTCCTTGAGTCCCGCCTGTCTGCCGGCCTGGAGATTCTCGAAGCCTGGGTCGCGCAGAACAGTTTCACCGCGAATCCCGCGGGAGTGAACGCCCTCGGGGCGCTGACGGCCGATGCCTTTCTGCCGCTGGGATTCGAGCCGGAGTTCGTGGCTTCGGAGCATGAGCGCTTTGGATCGCACTTGTTCCTTCGGCGGGGAAAGCGGGGCGCGGCGCCCGTTGTGCTGGTGACCCACCTGGACACCGTTTTTCCGCCGGAGGAGGAAACAGCCAATGGATTTCATTGGCGGCCGGAGCCATCGGAAGGCCGGATCTACGGCCCGGGCACCGTCGATATCAAAGGCGGCACGCTGGTGATGTGGCTGGCGCTGCACGCGCTGGCGGAGTTGGCGCCGGAAGTTTTCGAGGCACACGACTGGCTGGTGGCGGCAAACGCGTGCGAAGAGGCGTTGTACGCCGACTTCGGTGAGCGCACGATGGAGCGATGCCGGATCGGCAGCGGCGGTGCGGGCGACGCCGGACCGGCGAGGGCGGCGGCCGTGCTCGTCTTCGAAGGCGGCCTGCTGCGCGGCCGCGAGTTCACGATGGTCACCGCGCGCAAAGGGAAGGCGGATTTCCGGGTCACCGCGAGCGGGCGCGCCGCCCACGCCGGCAGTCAGCACGCCGAGGGACGCAATGCCATCGTGGCCATGAGCGAGGCCGTCCTGCGGCTGGCCTCGCTCACCGATCTCGCGCGCGAACTCACCGTGAACGTCGGCGCCATCCGCGGCGGCACGGTGGTCAACCGCGTCCCGCACGAGGCCGTCTGCGACCTCGAGATGCGCGCGTTCGATCCATCCGCGTTCGATGCCGCGCGCGCCGCGATCCTCGGCCTGGCCGGGCCTTCGAATGCGGTGCCCGGAGCCGCGCTCGATGTCCGCCAGACCGGCGAGTCCCCGGCCTGGCCCGGCGATGACGGCACGGCCCGGCTGCTCGATGTCTTTCGTGAGGCCGCCGCGGCGCAGTGCGCGGCCGTCGTGCCCGAGCGCCGCGGCGGATTGAGCGATGCGAATTACCTCGCTTCGCTCGGACCCACCATCGACGGCCTGGGAGCCTCCGGCGGATGCGCCCACTGCTCCGAACGCTCCGCCGATGGCTCCAAAGTCCCCGAGTACGTGGAACCCGCCTCCTTCATCCCGAAAGCCGCTCTCGTCTTCGAGGGGCTTTGCCGTATCTGACCTCTGACCTCTGACTTCTGGCTCCGCCTCGCTCTACGGGCGCTCCCTGATGCGGAAGTGGGCCTGCGTGGCGGTGGAGAGCGGCGGGTTGGTGAGCGGGATGGTGGTGGTGGCCGTGGTGGCGCCGGCGGCGGGCGTGACCGGTTCGCCGATGTCGGTCCATGCCAGAAGATTCAACGAGTACTGCGCGTTGTACGAGACATCGGGATTGACGGTGAAAGTGAGCGTGATGGAGGCGGGATCGGTTCCCTTGACGACATTGGTGATCCGGAAGTCACTCGACGAAGGAGGGCCGACGAGAGGCAGGCCGCCATCGTCGCCGATGAGGCGCCATGTATCGGTGTCGCTATCGTTGAGGAAGCGGCCTTTGGTGGCGTAGAGTTCGCCGAAGTCGCCGCCGCTGCGCTCCCACCAGAAGAATTCGATGTCATACTCGCCGGGCTGGAGGGTGGCGACGGCGCGGGTGTCGCTGTCACCGGTATCTCCGGGGTGGCCGAAACTATTGGGATTTCCGGGGTCGATGAGGCCGGCGCCGTTGATGGCGGTGAATTCGGCGCCGAAGAGGCGGAGTCCGAAGCCGTCGTCCGTGTGGACGCCGAAAGTGTATTCTCCGGGCTCGGTGATGAGGATGCGGCCCTTGGCGAGCATGACGAAGTCTTCGTCGGTCCAGCCGTCGCCGAACTGGACGTCGTCCGGATAGGGTTCGTCGCCGGGGATGAACCCGCGGCTATCGCCGTGGTTGATGAACGGGTGGGTGGTATCGAAGATCATGCCGAAATAATCCGGTGTCGGGGCAGCGATGATCGTCTCCAGCGCGCGGGCGATGCCGCTGATCTGGCTGCCGGTGCTCCAGAGGTAGCGCACGCCGAACTGGCCTTCGGATCCCGAGGGTCCGGGCAGCGGCTCGAGCGGCAGGAATGGAGTGGGTGTGGTGAAGCTGCCGTCGAAGGTGAGCGTGGCGGCGGCGGTGTCGCTGGCGGTCAGAACGTAGGTGTGGGTGGAGGCCGGCGGGAACGGGCTCGCGGGTGTGTGCGTGACACGGATGATATTGCCTTCGGTGGTCACGGTGGCCGGCACGGCGACGTCATCCAGCTTGAGGGCGATGGTGGTGGTGTCGATTTTGTTGGCGCCTGTGTCGGCGATTTCGAAGACGACGCGGGTCGGCCCCGCCGACACGCTGGTCAGCGTGGCGACGCCGGCGGTCACGGTGATATTGTCGATGGCCCAGAACCAATCGTTGCCGGCATTGGAAAGGCCGAAGTTCAGAGTCATCGTCCGGGCTCCGGCCGGGTTGGGCACGGGGACGAGGATGGTATCGTTGGTCGAGTTGTCGTCCTTGTAGTTTTCGTCGGAGGTATTCGAACTCCATTCGAGAATCCGGACCGGGGCGCCGCCGTCGAACGAGACATCGATGCTGGCCGTCTGGTTGTTGCTGCGGTTCAGCGGGTCTTCGTCGCAGCATTCGGGCCGCCAGGCCGAGTCGAACTTGAGGAGGACGGTGTTCGCGGGGATGCCGGCGAGGGAGATTTCCGGTGTCTTGAGGAATGAATTGAACATCCCGCCCTGCGCGACCGGGCTGCCCGAGTCGTCCCATTCGTCCGGATCGGCGATGGCGACGGTGCCGCTGGCCTTGAGAAACTCGGAGCGGCGCTGGTCATCGACAGTCGGCCACCACTCGATGGTGGCGAACGCCCAGCCCTTCCACTCGCTGCGGCCGGGCCAGAGCGTGAAGTCTTCCGGCGGCGGTTCCGGATCCCAGTATCCTTTGAACATCTCGCTGTTGTCGATGCTCCAGCCGGATGGCGGCTCGTTGGTCCACACCTCGGTGCCGAAGTTCGGCTCATCGATGCTGTCCTGGAGCGGCAAGCTGTCGAAGTTCTCCTCGAAGAGCGGCCCGACGCGGTCGACCTTGATGTTGTCGATGGCCCACCACCAATTGTTGACGGCGTTGGTCAGGCCCCATGTGATGATCATGGAGGTGGCGCCCGGCGGGTTGTTGAGGGGGATCGTGATGCGTTCGTTCGTTTTGTTGTCCTCGGTGGCCACCCAGTCGAGCACGGTGGTTTCGGCGCCCTCGTAGGAGACCACGACGGTGGCGCGCTGGTTTCCTTCCGGGCGGAACGAGGAATCGAAACTCAATTCCAGCGAATTCGGGCGCAGTCCGGCAATGTTGATGGTCGGGGACCGGAGGAAACTGTTGAATGTTCCGAGGGAAGCGGGGTTTCCGATATCGTCCCACTCGTCGGGATCGGCGATGGCCACGGTGCCGGCGGCACGGGCGAAATCGCTGCGACCCTGGTTCTCCGCCACTTGCGCCCACCAGTCCTTGTTCGCGAAACTCCAGCCCTTCCACTCGGTCACACCACGGCCCGCCTCGTTGATCCCGGCCACGCCGGTGTCGTTGATCGACCATTCGGCGGGAGGAGACTTGGCCCACACCGCGGCCGCAGGGAAGGCTGTCTCATCCTGATTGGGTCCCAGGACAACACCTTCAAAATCCTCGCTGAAAATCGTCTGCCCCGAGGCCGTCAGGGCCAGTGGCAGCGAGACAAGGCCCAGCAGAGCCCCCGTCAATGCGGGCCTCCAGGGCGACTTCAGGCGATGCGGACGATGTGGGTGATGCGGTGTCAGTGGGCGATTCATAGGGCCGGGGAAATGTGCAGCAATGGTGTCCCGATGAACCTCAAGGCCATCGGCACGGACAGACTGGCAGTTTCCATGGGCCTTCGACAAGGATAATCTCGGCAAGTGACAAAATCGTCCGCGCCGGGCCGAAATGCGATCGCAGCGGATGCGGACTGGTCCCGAGAACCACCTGTTTAGTTGACCGCACTTGATTTCTTTCGCCTCAACCAAACAGATTTTGGGTCGTTCAAAGTGGATCCTCAGCCACTCCGGCCGCCCAAACTCTCCCTCCTCCAGCATGGCTTTGCCGGAAACCCGCGGCTGTACGATCAGCTTGCCGTCTTCCAGCGAAAGTACACGGTCCCGCCTCCGGTCAGGTGCAAGGCTTGCTGTAACTCACAGGGAAATCGCCAACTGTCCTTCGGCGGTCACGGTCGCCGGATTCATGCCTGGAATCATGGGTCGTGCATTTGATCCGGTCAAGCCCTGCCCGGGTTTCCCGGATCAACCTGTCCCGGCGGCACCCATCGTGACAATTCCAACGGCGAAGGATCATCAGGGAGGCGCAGCCAGCCGAAGGTAAAGGGAGGCCTGGTTCGACCCGTGGTCGAAGGAGATATTTCCCCGTGCATCGGAGGCCAAAAGGCCAAGGAGGGTCCATTCGGAGAGATCGGGTGAAAATTCCAGGGCGTAAACCTGATCGGGCGCGCCTTTTCCGGACAGGTTCCATGAATGGGGAGGCATTCTGTGTAATGAAACAAGCGACAGCGGCGATGGCATGCCCGTGACCGGATGGAACAGGGCTGTCATCGGGTCCGCCTCCGGGATCGGCCCGCTGGAAAATACACCGCCGGTCACGGCTATTCTGCCCGAGCCGTCCACTGTCATAGTGGGCAGCGCGGGTAACTTCGAGAGCCCGGGTGTCGGCCGGGATGAATTCCCCAACACATGCATCGCGAGCCGTTTTCCATCTGCCAGCGAATGAACCGACACCACCACCACGGCGGCGGCGCTGTTCTGGAGGAGCATATACTGCCGGCCTGCCATCATAAAGTGATCGGCGCCATCGATGGCCAGGGCCGAGGGGATGAGTGTGTCAGGCACGCCGGTGGCGGATGACCGCTCCCAGACCAGCGCCCCGTCGGCGGAGCCATACCTGAGGGTGACGGTGGGATAGGCATACGGCAATGAACCCGTTTCGACCGGCTGGGAAACACCGGTGACAAGGACGTCGCCGGCAGGGCTCATGGCTATGGCGAATGGCTCATCAGCAGAGCGGCCGGGGGCGGAGTAATGCCGCTCCCAGATCAGATTTCCCGTCCCTCCGGCATACTTGGCGGTATAAATATCGCTTCCATCCATCCCCCTGTTCACGCTCCCTGTGATGGCCACATGGCCCGCCGAGTCCACGGCGAGTCCGGTGACCCGGTCGTCACTGCCGCTATCGTAACGCTTTTCCCACAGCACCGCGCCATCCGAGCCCGCATATTTCACGGTGTGGATGTCCGAATTGATGTGCCAGGCCTCATCCACCAACGACTCGTTGTGCGATGTGCCGGTGACGATCACGTTGTTCGCGGCATCCACCGCCAGCGCGACCGGATAATCAGCGCCTGATCCAGGACCGGAAGAGCGCCGTTCCCAGAGCAAGGAACCGTCCGCCGCGGCATATTTTGCGGTGTAATAGTCCACGTAACCTTCCACTCCAGGGGAAAAGCCGGTCACCAGCACATTTCCGTTGGAGTCCAGTGCCATGGCGGCGGGTTCATCGTCCTTGAAAACAGTGGCGGGGCCGTCGTAAGTCCGCTCCCAAAGAAGGGCGCCATCGGCGGCCGCATACCTGGCGGTGTAGAAATCCCGGTGGGTGCGGGCTGACGGAGGACTCCATTCCACGTCATCGGGATGGATGGAGGTCACCACTCCGGTCACCACCACGTTGCCCGCCGCATCCATGGCGACCGCCCGGGCCTCGTCGTGGGAATTGGCGGCGCCATTAAAAATGCGTTGCCAGAGTACTTCGCCGGTGGCCGCCGACATTTTGGCCGTCAGCATGTCAGACCGTCCATGGTGCAGGTTGGCATTTCCGATCGAATATCCGGCCACCGCCACATGACCCGAGGCATCCAGGGCCACGCCGACCGTTTCCGCCCACGTATGGAGCGGCCCGTCATAACGGTTTTCCCATCGGGGGACACCGTCGGCCGCGGCGTACCTGGTGAGGAAAATGTCCGCGCTTTGTGACGGAAGCGATGCCCCGGGGCTCACGCTGTCGGTGCCTGCGAGGAGGATATCCCCATCGGGATCCACTCCCAGGGAAAGCGAAGACATCGTATGGGTGCCCGGCTCCGGTCCTTGCCGTTCCCAGCGCAATGCTCCGTCCGCGCCCGCATATTTGAGAGCATACGACCGCCCCTGCGAAATCCTTGCCACGATCACATCACCGGTCGCATCCACCGCGAGCCTGCTGTGTATCGACGAACCAGGCAATTCGGGCATCGCCCCGGCGGCGAAGCGGCGTTCCCAGAGAATGGCGCCGTCGGCCGCGGCGAATTTGGCGGTGTAGTTGATCGAATCATCGCTGGAGCCGGAGACGACCCTTTCAAGACCCGTCACCACGACGTGCCCCTCGGCATCGAGCGCCAAGCCCGATGCGAAACTGCGGCCTTCGGGATGGCTGGAGCGCCGTTCCCATATCACATCGCCCGAGGCCCCGGCGTATTTTGCCGTATAGAAGTCCTCATTTCCCCATGTCTCCGAGCTGGACGATGTTCCCGTGACGACGATATCCCCGTTGGCACTCGCGACCATGGCCGCCACGTCGTCATAACCGTTGCCGGGGCCATTGTGGACTCGCTCCCACAGAGGCTCTCCGGTGGCCGAATCATGCTTGGTGACGATAAAATCGGTTTCCCGCGGATTCGAATGAAGGGGAATCGGCGGAGGGTTCCGCCATGAGGACGCCACCACGATGTCCCCCCGAGCATCGCAAACCAGAGCCGTGGGGGACTCATACGGTCTGCTGGAATACCGCTCCCAGAGCAGGCTCCCGTCCGCGCCTTGGTATTTGGCCAGATAGCATGGATGAGAGGTCGATGGCGAGGGGGAGGAGGCGGTGGCAATAATGACATTGTTCCAGGCATCGACGGTCAGACGGGGAGAATTGGCGCCGAAACGCGGGGAAACGGGCGTTCCCCGCCGCTGCCAGGCCACCGAGCCGTCGGCTGCGTTTACTTTGATCAACACATAAACTCCGGACGGTGTGTCAACCGGCGGGACCGATCCCTGCGCGAGGATCAACAAGTCTCCCGCACTGTCGAGAGCGGCATCGTGGATTCTGGCGGATTCCACTCCGGCCACGGCACGTTCCCAAAGCAGATGCCCGGTATCGGTCGCGTGTTTTTGGATCAAGGCCTGCGCCTCGTAGCGCTGGTTGCCGGTGGTCCCGATCACGAAGGCATGGCCCCGGCCGTCCATCACCAGTTGGCTCACCTGGTCATCCGAGCCGGCCACCGTGGTATCGAGCCGGGTTTTCCATCGGGCCTCCCATTGTCCGGGCGATTGGGCCGGAAGCAGACCGGAAAAGAAACTTCCGAGGAGACACAGCACGACCGCCAGCAGGGAACGCGCATGTCGGCCCGGAGATCGTGTTTGAATGCCGGCCGCCAAGCGGGCCGCAACGGCCTGGGCCGTCCGGTCTGACGAGAAGAAAGAAACGGGTTTCACGTTGATGGACGGTGTCCCTCACTTTGCCTGTGCAGGCGTTCAAAGGCAAGGGAAAGCAAGAGCGAGTGCCCTCTGCTCCCTCAGGGCTGGAGCGATTGATGGCGAAGAGGCCGGATATCAGCCACTTGCCGTGGTGATCTGCTGCGTTGAGTGTTTCGCCGTGATTCCATGAGCCGTTCCGCTTCATCCCATGTCCGCCCAGTGCGCCCGTGGCTGTGGCTCACGGCGGCGGCGACGGCGGTGGTTGGCGGCGGGACGGGGTTTTGGGCCGGGCGCTGGCAGACGGCGGAAAAAGAAGACGGCGCTTCGGTGCAGCGCGAGCGGATGGTTTCCGCGGCGGAGAGCGATTCCGGACTGCCTGCCGGAAAAGGCCCGTCCGCGCCGCTATCGCCGGCCGCGCGCGCGCTCGAGTCGTGGGTGGCGCGACTGGAGGCGGCGGACGCCGGCACGCTGCCGGAGTTGAGCCGCGACGTGGCGCGGGTGTTCGATGAGCCTGACGCCGGGAAACTTCCGCCGATCGAGCCGCTGGTTTCGTTGCTGGCCGCTCGCTGGGTGGAGGTCGATCCGGCGGCCGCGGCGGCCCTGGGAACGACAATCACCGAATCGAAAGCATTTTGTGCGTTGTTTTACCAGGAGTTGTTCGCCGAGTGGGCGCTGCGCGATCCCGCGGCGGCGCTGGCCGCGCTTTCGACGCTGCCGCCGCTCGATCATCCGCCCACCGCGGAGTCGATTGGTTCGGCGCTGCTCTCCGGCGAAACTCCGGAGGCATTTTGGGCGTGGTTTCAACTCGCGCGCGAGCCGTTGCCTGGTGGCGGACAAGCGTGGCTCGGGATGGCGCGGCGGTTTCCCGCCGAGATGGAAGCGCTGGTTCCCGAGGTCTCGGAGAAGCAAGGCGGGAGCGTCGCCAGGGATTTCCTCAAGATCCTGGCGATCGCCCGCGCGGAAACCGATCAACAAGCCGCGCTGGCCAGGGCTCGTGAACAACCGGAGAGCGTGCGCAATGCCGCGCTTCAAGGCGTGCTGGCCGTCATCGCCAGGCAGCACCCGGAGGAAGCATTGAAACATCTTTCGTTGCTTCAAGTCCGGCCGACGGGGCCGAATAGTTATGAAGGCAGCGGCGCGGATGACATCGAGCGCCACATTTACCGGCAGCTCGTCTCGCGCGACCCGAAACAGGCGCTGGCGGTATTGAAGGCGGATGCGCACGAGCCGGGCCGGGACATGATAGCCGTGGATGAGATCGGCCGCCAGCTCGCCCGGGCGATCGAATCCGGCGCCCTGTCCGCCCAGGAAGCCATCCGGGGCCTCGCCTGGGAAAATGGCGATCACGACTCTGTGGCCAAGGGTGTCTTGAGTTCCCTTTGGCGAGGGGTGAGCGCGGAGACGTTGGCGGAAACATCGCGCTGGATCGTGACGACGGAAGTCGAATTCGACAAGCCAGGCGCCCTGCGGTCCCTGGCCGCCGAGTGGATGACGACCGATCCGGCGGGGGCGATGGCTTTTGTCGGCACCCTGGAGGACCAGGCGATGCGCCGCCACGTGTACGATGGAATCGTGAGCCACTCAAGAATCGGCCGGGTCGATCAGGCCGCCGAGCGCTGGGTGGCGGCGGTTGGCCATGTGCCGGCGGAGGAGAG
Source organism: uncultured Akkermansia sp. (assembly GCA_964647495.1). Classification (GTDB taxonomy): domain Bacteria; phylum Verrucomicrobiota; class Verrucomicrobiia; order Verrucomicrobiales; family V1-33; genus CAJBME01. The sequence goes on from CAZYHO010000033.1 coordinate 11,153, forward strand.
GGCCTGGGCGATCGCGAATTATTTCGAGACCAACAGATTTCCGTCCTCGGTGCAAGACGGCTATAACGAACCCTTTGGCGGCACCACGTACGCGACGGCGTTCGCGGATCTGCCGCCTTCCGCGGAGCGCGACCAGGCCGCCGGCCGGTTCGCGGCGATCTGGGGCGAGCGAGATCCGGCTTCGGCCATGCAGTGGGCGATGGCCTGGCCAGCGTCCGAAGCCGGCGAAACGACGCGGGCCGCGGCGGTGTCCTCGGTGATGCAAGGCTGGGTCAATGCCGATGCCTTCGGCGCGTCCGCCTGGGCCGCGCAACTGGAGCCCGGACCGGACCGCGACGCGGCCGCGCGTCAGATCGCCCGTGCGGTGAGCGCAACCGAACCGGACTCCGCTTGGGCGTGGGCCGGAAGCATCGCTGATCCCGCCGCGCGCGCGGAAGCGCAGGCCGGCGTGCTGCGTCACTGGCGGGACCGCGACCCCGTCGCAGCCCGCGAGGCGGTCGAAGCCGCGGCCGCCTCGCTCGACGCCGCCGGTCGGACGCGGCTGCTCGACACTCTCAACCGCCGGGACTGACGCGTTTGATGAAACTCCACCGCTCTTCACCGCCGGCGTCCGCGTTTCGCAATGCGCGGGGCTCGGTCGTGCTCCGGCTGCTGCCGGTGATCGCTTTTTCGGCCTGCCTGGCCGTCGGTTGGTGGCTGGGAGCGGCCCGCCACGGCGAGGCGCCGTCGTCCGCCGCGGTGGCGGGCGCCGCCAAGGCCCCAGCGCCCCTCGCTCCTCAATCCGCCGCCGCGCAACTCGCCAGCCTGCTGCAACAACCGCAGGGACTGGCACGGCGATGGGCCTTGATCGCTTTTCGGGAGACCACGCGACCTCCGGCGGAGATCCGAGCCTTGCTCGAAAGCGGCGCCGCGAGCGCCAACGACAAGCGCCGTCTCCTCCAACAGTGGATGACGCACGATCCGGCTGCGCTGTGGCGCTGGATGGAGTCGCAAGGCCCCGATGAGGAAACGAGGAGGATGATCTCCGTCCACTCGTTGTTTTCCGAATGGTTCAGGCGCGACCCGGAAGCGGCGCTGGCTTGCTGCCGGGGCGCGGATTGGCGGGACAAGCACGCGATGGCCGGCGGCATCCTCGACCAGCTTTTTTCCGACGAGGCCGCGGTGCGCGAGAAAGCGCTCGCTCATTTCGACGAAATGACCGCCATGACCGGGTACCCCCGCCATCTCGCTTTTCTCTCCAGGCAGGAAGCCCTGGACAAGGTGCTCGCCCTGCCGCTCTCGTCCGGCCGCACCGAGTTGTTGAAGTCAGTGCTGCAAAGTCATTTTTTCAAGGTGCCCGAGGCCGTCCTGCAAGCGGCGGGACGCCTTTCCGAGCCGGAGCGGGCGGCGGTCATGAAAACCCTGGTGGGGCAGACCGTCCTGGAACTCTCGCGCGATGAGGTGCTTCCTTACATCACTCCCGGCCTCACCGGCGCCGAGCGCGATCAGGTATTGCGCCGGCATCTGGACTGGGCGCGCCACTGGCTGGAAACCGAAGCCGCGCAGGAGGCGAAACAGGAACTGGCTCCGACATTTCTCCGCGCCCTGGCCGCGCAGGATGTCCCGGCGGCCCTGGCCTGGGCGCAGGAGCACATCAGCGGCATCGCCCTGGCGCGCAGCGTGGGGGAAATCGCCGCCAAACAAGCCGCCGCCGATCCCGCCCAGGCCCTCGAGTGGATCGACTCCCTCCCTCCCGGCGGCGTGAAGGCCGGCGCTTCCCTCAAGCTGGCTCAGGCCTGGGTGAAAACCGACGCGCCGGCCGCCATGTCATGGCTGCTCGCCCAGCCGGACCTCAAACGCGATGAGTCCACCTTCGGCCGCGTGACCGCCGAGTGGAGTTTCAACGATCCCGAAGGCTTCAAGACCTTTGTGGCCGGGCGGGTGGCCGTCGATCCGGCGGACCAGTTTTTCCTGTCCGCCCTCGACCACATGGCCCAACAGGACAACGCCGGCGCCGTCGATTGGGCGCTGAGCCTGCCTCCGGGCGAGGCGCGGGACCAGGCGATCCGCCGCAGTTTTCTGGCCTGGGCCAGGCGCGATGCCGCGCAGGCCGCGCACTATCTGGCGGCCTCACCCGCCCTGACCGCGACGCCGGATTATGTCGCTTTCGCCAGCCTGAATTATTTCGCCCAGCAGCCGGAGGCCGCCACCGAGTGGGCGGCCTCGCTCCCGGACCGCCTGCGCGGACCCGCGGTCAACACGATCCGTCACCAGATCGAACAAAACAGCCGCCTCTCGGACACGGAAAAGGCAGGCCTTCGCGCGGCACTGGGGACTCCGCCGTGAGAGAAAACCGCATCGGCGCTCCCGGAAGCACGCCGCACACGTAACGAACGTCCGCGATTCGACGGCAGGAACAAAGGAGCGCACTCGCCGCGAATGACGAATGACCAATGACCAATGAATTAAAGCGTAGAGGCTGAGTCCGGAAGGCCCTATGCTGAGCGTCCATCGACGCCGACGCCGACCGATTCATGAGCCATCCCGCATTTCACCAACACGCCAGGCCCGAGTGGCAGGGAATGGCGTGGCGTTCGGGGATCTGCATGCTGGCGGCCTCCGCCGGGTGGGCGCTCCACGGCCTCGGGCACGAGCGAGCTTCGTTCGCGTGTTACCTGGTGGCATTTCTGTCCGGGGGATGGGATCTGGCCAGGGAGACATGGGCGGAGTTCCGGAGGCTCGAGTTCACGATCCACTTTCTGATGCTGCTGGTGGTGCCGGCGACGGCGATCCTCGGGGCGTGGGGCGAGGGGGCGCTGCTGCTGGTGCTTTTTTCCGCCTCGGCGGCACTCGAGCAGTACGCGATGGGCCGGACGCGCGGCGCCATCGATGCCCTCCTGCGAGGCGCGCCGAAGTCTGCGATCGTGCTTCGGGAGGGCGAGGCGATCGACCTGCCGGTCGACGAAGTGGCGCCGGGCATGCGGCTGCGGATCAAGCCCGGCCAGCAAGTGCCGGTCGACATCAGGATCACCGACGGAGAAAGCGCGTGCGACGAATCGAGCCTGACCGGCGAGTCCGTGCCGGTGAACAAACAGCGCGGTGACACGGCGCTTGCCGGGACGCTGAATCTGCACGGCGTGCTCGAGGGCACGGCGCTGCGGGCGGCGCGGGAAAGCACTTTGCAGAAGATGATCGACCTGATCGAGAGCGCGCAACACCTGCGCGCGCCGGCGCAGCGGCTCGCCGATGTTTTCGGGACGAAGTACACGGCCTTCGTGCTGGCCGCCTGCGCCGGATTGTTTCTGTGGTCGTGGCTCGGCGAGCACCGCGCTCCGCTGCGCGCGGGTCCGGAGGGGCCGAGCGCGTTTTACCGCGCGATGACGCTGCTCGTCGTGATGTCGCCATGCGCGCTGGTGCTCTCGGTGCCTTCGGCGATTCTGTCGGCCATCGCGAGCGGGGCGCGGCGGGGTGTGCTGTTTCGCGGCGGGGCGGCCGTGGAGAAACTGGCGCGCGTCGGGGTCGTCTGCCTCGACAAGACCGGCACCTTGACCGAAGGGCAGTTCCGCGTGCAGGAAATCAAACCGCTGCACGGAAGCGAGAACGACCTGCTGGAAGCCGCGGCCGCGCTCGCGCGCTTGTCGACGCATCCGGTCTCCCGGGCCGTGGCGCGCGAGGCGGCGGCGCGCGGATTGACCGAGCACACCGCGAGCGCCGTCACCAATCTGCCGGGCGCGGGTGTGCGGGGCCTGGTCGAGGGACGGGAGACATGGCTCGGAAACCGGGGCCTGATTTTCCAGGACGACCCACGCGAGGCCGGGCGTGTGCCGATGCCCGAAGACTCGATGAGCGAAGTCTGGGTGCGCGCGGATGGGCTGCTCGGGCAATTCCTGCTGCGCGACAGCCTGCGCCCGGAAGCGCGGCCGATGCTCGCCAGCCTGCACGCGGAAGGCGTGCGCACCGTCATGCTGACCGGCGACCGCGCTTCGGCCGCGCGATTGATCGGGGAGTTCTCCGGTGTGGGCGAGGTGCATTCCAGCCTGAAACCGGAAGACAAGGTGGCGGCCATCGAAGGGTTCAAGGCCAGCGGGCTCCAGGTCGCGATGGTCGGCGACGGTGTGAACGATGCGCCCTGTCTGGCCGCCGCCGATGTCGGAGTGGCCATGGGTGCCCGCGGCTCGGATGCGGCCATCGAGCAGGCGGACATCGTCCTCATGCACGACCGCCTGGAAAATTTCCTGGTCGCGCGTGACTTGAGCCGCCGCGCGTGCCGCATCATCGGCCAGAACCTGGTGGTGTCGCTCGGCGTGATGGCCGCCATGGCCGTCGTGACGGTGTTTTCGGCCCGCATGCCGCTCGCGTTCGGCGTGGCCATGCACGAGGGCAGCACGGCGGTCGTTGTGCTCAACAGCCTGCGCCTGCTCGCCCTGCCGCGCCGCCGCCCGCCGGTCGTTCCCGTCACCAATGCGCCCGCGGCGAACCCTCCCGGCCCTCCCGGCCCCGCTTCCCTGCCCTCCATTCACAGCACTCAACCCGCTCACCATCCACGCTCATGAAAATCGAACACCTGCTGGTTCCCGTCGACTTCTCGGACAACTCCACTGCCGCGATCGAAGCTGCCATCGGCCTGGCGAAACCCGCCGGAGCGCGCGTCACGTTGCTTCACGTCCTCGAGCCGATCATCATTCCCTACGGCGAAAGCCTGCCGATCGAACCGCCATCCGATGTCGTCCGCCGCGACGGCGCCGAGGCTGAAATGGAACGCCTCCGCGGCCGGTTCGCCCTCGACGGCAAGATCGATACCCTCGTTCTCAGCGGATCGGCCTGGGACACCATTTGCGAAGCCGCCGACCAGCGCCACGCCGACCTCATCGTGCTCACCAGCCACGGCCACACCGGGCTCCGCCGGCTCCTCCTCGGCAGCACCGCCGAACGCGTCGTCCGCCACGCCCGCTGCCCGGTCCTCGTCCTCAAGTCATTCAAGGAAACACCGGCCGTCTAGCCGGTGAAACCTGAGATTCCAGACAGGCTCCGCCGCGAACTGGGTCTGTTGGACGCCGTGGGGATCGGGCTTGGCGCCGTGATGGGGGCGGGCCTGTTTGTCGTGACCGGTGTGGCCGCCGGCGTGGCGGGACCGTCTTTCCTGCTCGGGCTGATGATGGCCGGTGTGGCGGCGACCTTCAACGCCCTGAGTTCCGCGCAACTGGCGGTGTGCTTCCCGGAATCGGGTGGAACCTATGAATATGGTTACCGGTGCGTGGCGCCGGTCGCCGGGTTCGCGGCAGGCTGGATGTTTCTTGCGAGCAAACTCGCGGCTGCGGGCACGGTGGCACTCGGGTTTGGCCATTACGCGGCCGCGCTGCTCTCGTGGGGCCGGCCGTCGGTGCTGGCGGCCGCCGCCGTGGCCGTGCTCACGGTGGCCAACCTGTTCGGCATCCGAAGGGTGGGCGCGCTCAACCTCGGTATCGTCGCCCTGACGCTGATCGCGCTGGCGGTTTTTGTGATCGGGGGCGCAGGTTCTGTGCGGATGGCCAACCTGCGGCCGTTTGCTCCCCACGGATGGCGTGGAGTGATGGAAAGCGGGGCGCTGCTGTTTTTCGCGTACACCGGATATGCCCGCCTGGCGACGCTGGGCGAGGAGGTGCGCGATCCGGCGCGTACCATCCCGCGTGCCATCATCCTGACGCTGGTCCTGTCGTTCGTCGTGTATCTGGCGGTCGGGTTCATCGCCGTCGGCACGGTCGGCGCGCCGGCCATGGCGGATTCGCGTTCGCCGCTCGATCGCGCTGCCGTGGCTTTTCCAGTGCCGTGGATCAGCGGGGTCGTGGCGGTCGGCGCCACCGCCGCCATGCTCGGCGTCCTGCTCAGCCAGATTCTGGGAATCAGCCGCATGATGTTCGCCATGGCTCGCCGCGGCGACCTGCCCGCCGCGCTCGCACGCGTCGATGCCGCGCGCGGCGTCCCGGCCCGCAGCATCGGGCTCACCGGGGCCATCGCGCTCGGCCTCACGCTGGCGGGAACGCTCGAATCGATCGTGGCGGCCGCCGCATTCACCATCCTCGTCTATTACGGAATCACCAATCTCGCGGCTCTGCGTCTGCGGGCTGACGATCGGCGGTATCACCAGTGGATCGCCTGGGCCGGCCTCGCCGCATGTGCGGTCCTCGCGCTTTCCCTGCCACTCCGCACCGCGGCCACCGGCATGATTCTTCTTGCGGCCGGTTTTCTTTTCCGATGGCGCCTGCACCGCTTCGCTCCACCACCCCCGCCACCAGCTTCCGACCGGCGATGAGGGCCGGCAGGCGGGCGCCTGCACGTATCACCTCGAACAGAAATCAGCCATGCACCAACCCGACGCGCTCAAGAAAAACGAACCGCTCAAGTGGTCCACCGACACGGGCGCCGATGTCTGGGAGTTGTTCTGCGCGTGCCTTGCGGGAGACGTGCCGTCCGTCCGGCGATTGCTCGAGAAAGATCCCTCGCTGGCGCGCGCGCGGGAACTGCTGGACAAGGATCCCGCGCTCGTGAATCACGTCTCCGACTACAGCTCGTATTACGTCGGCTGTGGCGCGCCGATCAAGAATGCCGCGGCCCGCGGGCACCTCGAAGTCGTCAGGCTGCTGCTCGAGCGCGGCGCCGATCCCAATCTGCCCGAGGAAGGCATCGCGCCGCAAGGGCATGCGCTTTATTCCGCCGCCGCCAACGGTCACTACGAGGTCGTGCAGCTATTGCTCGAACATGGCGCGCATCCGAACGCGGAAGTGGAAAGCTCCGCGGACACGTTGAGCCGCGTGATTTCCAATGGCGATCAGAAGATGCTGGAACTGCTCTGTTCGCATGGCGCCGCCCGCGCGGTCCATCTGCTCGCCTGCTACAACGACCTCCAAACCGCCGCGGCCGTCTTCGCCGTCAACCCGGCGCACGCGAATGACCCGGAAGCGCTCGCCAACGCGGCCGGAGAAGGTCACGAAAGTTTTGTCCGCCTCATGCTGCGTTATCATCCCGACCTGCCCCGGCAGCGCCTGGGCCACCCCGGGATTGGTCCGCAGCGGTCCCTGAACCGCGGGGGGAGGAGAGAGGGGAGGGGGATGCCGCATGAAATGCCTCCTCAAACTGCGGCCATTTCCATATTGTATCCCAATATGAAATCGGCTACGATGGCCGCCATGAGCAAGAAAACGGATGTCTGGCAGGGCACGCTGGCCCTGATGGTTCTGAAGACCCTGGAGCGCGCCGGTGCGCTCCACGGCTACGGCATCGCCCGGCAGATCGAGAAGACGAGCGATCACTTGCTGGCGGTCAACTATGGCACGCTGTATCCCGCGCTCATCAAACTGGAGCAGGAAGGGTTCATCGCCTCGCAGTGGGGCGTGTCGGACAACAACCGGAAGGCGAAGTTTTACGA
>CAZYHO010000034.1:0-18403 GCA_964647495.1 uncultured Akkermansia sp.
TCATTCGCGTTCATTCGCGGTTAGTTGAATCGTATTGGCAGTAAACATATTCGTTACGCAGCACAGGTTGTGAAATGTATTTGATGACCGCATTAATAAAAAACCAAACCACGTTCAACAACACGGATGCAGACAACGACTCGAATGGCATCTGTCGTGTCATCGACGCTTCCCGCTCGCCGTCGCCTGATCCGGGACGTTAGGCCACTTCGCACCTCACAGACCATGAGGACATTCTTGAGATACGCAGTTGTTCTCGTCGCCGTTTACCTCGCGGCGTGGACGACGGCGTATGCAGTCATGTTTGCCAGCCGAGGTGACGGTTTGGATTTCACATACTTCTTCGAGTATCTGCGGTTGGCGTGGACGTTCAGCGGAGCAGAGTTGCCGTCGTTCATCTGGCTTTTCAGCATCATCGCGTTCTTGCCACTGGCCGGATTGTCGGTATTTCTTTTGAGAAGATATGAGAGACGCAAGACCGTTCAACAAGACTGGTGAGCATCACGCGGAGCGCAGCGGAGCCGCGATGCTCACTTTGGTTGAAGAATTCGCGGGTGTGGGAGTAGAGGATCAGATGGGTGGTGGCATGCGCGGAGAAGCGAGGGGAAAGCTTTTCGGCCGGAGAGCGCATGACCCGCGTTGTGACGTCGAACTGGACGCGGCGGGCGTAGTAGTGTTCCGCGGGCGCGTTGGACGCGCAGAAATGTCATGGTTCCCGGGTAGGGCGGCGCGTCCCGCCCGCCGCAGCCGGCATCGTGCCGGCTGCACCGTGCGTCCCGCACCTGGTCGCACACGTTTTTCGAAGCAAGGAGCGGGACGCTCGATGGACGCGGCGAAGACGCCCCGTCCGGCCGGCGGGGACGCCCGCCCTGCCCATCCCGCACTCGCTCCTCCGCCAGATCCCCAGGATCCGCCCCGGCCCATTGCGCCAGGATCATCACCACTGCCACGTACGCCTCCACTGTGCGTTCGCGATTGCCTTTGAGCTGGACATGCCCGACAAAACGGGCTATCGATTCACGATTGCTTTTTTCATGGGACTTCCATCCTCACACACCGCTTCAGTCTCCTGCAATACTTCTCCGCAACTCCTTCAACATCAATCTCGTAAATAGCCTTGAGTGCAGGCGAACTCGTTCAGCAAGCGGCTGCAGGCAACCGCCGGGGCTGCTCAGTTGCCATGCTTTCCCTGACTCCAACCCGTCATCCGCGATCGACGCTCTCGCTCCCCCAGCGGTCGGCTGACCTTGATCGTTCGGCTATGAATCACTCCATTATATTTATCCTGATACTCACCACAATGACGGCTTTCTCTTGTAGTAAGCAGTCTGATGGAGTCACCTATCGGGTTGCCATTCCAGATGATTATCATCTCGTGCCGACTCTTGCCACTGATGATAAGTGGTTTTCCAGCCTGGTCGGGAATCTTGCGAAGCGAGCAAATGAGCCTCGCCTCAACTACTCCGTATGGAGAATGACTAACATTCCATGTAGTGTAGACGGCAGAGATATCGCAAAAGCGGTGTACGCCCGAGACGGGAATGACAATCGGTTCCTCGTATGGACGCCGGAATGCGCTGTGTATCACCGAGGACGACCATGGCTCATCTCATGGGATCACGGAATGGCCTACGAAACCAATCCTGCAACTACATCGTTTTACTTCAGCCCTTCCGGTCGCTACATCATCGCGATCTCGCCCAGCCACTACGGCGCCACATATTCGAAAGGCCAAATTGGCTCCGCGTTTTCATCCGTTGCAGCACGGCACAAGCAGATCGAGCGAGTTTAAAGTTGGCGGTGTTGCCTGGAGATCAATTCTTAAGGTGTCCGAGAGGGGACTGCGGTCTGCGGTATGGCATCCACTCGAGTCCGGTCACACCGAACAAGTCGCGGCAGATCAACTGCCAGCCCGCTCCGATTTTAAATCTGAATGAATTGACACCATTAAATCCTGAAATTAGAGCGTGCTGTCGGCAGGCAGTGACTGCGCTCGGACGTTCAAAAACGGGCCCAATTCTTCCCGAGTCCACGCGCTGGGTTCGCCCGAGGCGGGCGACGCGTCAGGGCATCCGCCTCGGAACTCGGCCATTGCCGAGGCCGGATTTCCTGTCACGGTGGCTGGGTGCGCGATCGATGCCCAAAGCCCGGTGTTCAAAGGCGGCACCGGCGTCGCGCCAACCCACCCCATCGTCCTTGCATGAAAGCGTCGAACACACTTCTTGTGGCGGCCTGCGCGGCCGGCATCGTTGGCGCAGTTCACGAAAGCCGTGGGGAAACCGATGCCCGGGACGCGCCTCCGCAGGATTTTTCCGGACTCGACAGCGTCGCGCTGATCGCCGAACTCTGCAAACCCGACGCCACGTCGTCCGCGTACTACGAACTGTGGCGGCGCGCGAATCAGAATGACAAGCTCGGATACGCATCGTTCGTCGAGGGGCACTACGACCCGGAGGTGGTAATCTGCCCGCAGCCCGGCGATGCCCCGCCATTGTACGTCGTGCTCTCCGGATTTCTGCAAAGATTCAAAAGCAGCCGCGACGGAGAGTACAAGATCGAGAACCCTGGCGAGTTGTTCCCGCGCGATCCGAACGACAAGCAAGGTCGTTTCTGGACGAAGCCACGCATTGAAGTCTTCGCACACGACGCCACGTCATTGGCGCCGTTTGAAGGCAACAACGTCCTCGGCGAGAATGGAATGATGGCAGACATCAACGGCGACGGGTTCGTCGAACGTGTGGATCACACCTCATACGGACTTGACGGCATCCGTCACACCGACGTGCTCCATGTCTCGGTAGTCGAACGCAAAGCGCGGCCCATTCTCGCCGTGCTCTACAACCTGGGGGCCGGTGAATGGTCCTACGAGCTGACCGATGCGGACAAAGATGGCATCTTCGACATCGAACTCGGCCCAAAGACGGGAATACGAATCAAGACGAAGGTCACATACCGGTGGAATAGTGACACGAAATCCTGGGACGGCCCGAAGGGAGAGGAGGGCGATCACTTTCGCGTCATCGGCACGGAAAACGTGTGGGAGGAGTTGGAGCGTATCAAGAACCAGGGAGTCCGGTTCTCCGCCGATCCCGATTTCGTGGACATCTTCCCCCGGGATCGCTCCCCATGGGCGCGGCGTGGCCTGAAGAAACCCACTCCTTTGGAAGTCTCCCGGCCATATCACTACCGCTCCCTCAAAGATCTCTCCAATGAGGATTTGTTGCGGCACATGGGCGACGGCAAGAACATGTTCGATCTGGAGTGGGACACCGCCATCAGGACACACGTCCCCGAGGACTATTGGAACATCGACCCGAAGTCCGCCGCCTTGGCAATGGCCCACACCAACCGTTACCCGGATCACCAGACCAGGTACCGGCTCGCCATCGATGATCGCGATGGCGGCGGGCCTCCGGAAAAATGTTCGATCGCCTTCTCCTATGCGTCCGACCGATCTTACAACGCCTTCGATTCGCATTACTTCCTCCGCGTCGATCCCGAAGAGTCCTGGTTGCTCTATGCCCGGTCGTGGCAAGGCGGCGTCGTATTCCACAACATGGTCCATGACAGTCCCGCATTCGATCTCAGGCGGTGCGCGCTCTCGTACGACGAGGCCAGGCACATCGCTCACACCATCTGGTGGCTCGACCGCGTCCGCAGCATCTCGAAACGTCCGGCGGGCGAGCGCGACGCCCATTCATCCGGAACAGGGTCTTCCACCGCCGATGGTCGCGGATGGTTCGCTTTCCGTCCGGAGACGGATGGCGCCCCCGTCGAGATGATCGCCACAAGCATCTGGGCTCTACCGTTGCCGGACACATGGGGAGGCGAGTATTCACGGACGGTCTTCCTGAATCTGGCGACATTCCTGCTCATGGACGTCCTTCCGGCACGCCTGGGAGAGGCGTGGTCAAGCCAGGAACCCGCATACCCGCATGACATCCTCTACCGCCAAACGAGCGCTCCACGGTATGCGGCGGATGAAAAAAGCCGGCTGATCGAGCTGACCGGCCAATTCCTCGACCTCTTCACCCCGGACCAGGCGCGTACGTCTTTCGCGATTACCGCCGAGGCGGCCCGGGCCGCCGCGGAGCTGACCTGCCCGCACCTGAAACCGAGACTGCTTGAGATTCACGGCGCCTTGTCGGCCGGCGATGAACCGAAGCCGTCCGCCGCGTCAATCATGCCGGTTCCCGACGCCTCCGGATTCCATGGGGCAAGCAGGTTGAGCAGCACTGTCGCCTTGAGCCTCAAGAAACTGGAGGCCGCCGACGACGTCGCGCTCCTTCGCTCCTGGGCATGCTCCAGAGACCACGGCTGGCAGTGGGCGCTCCAGCGGTTGGGCCCATTGGACAAGTCCGCGTACCTGGCTTCCCTGGAGTGGTGGCTCGAAAACACGAGCGACGATCGGCTTCGCCAGGTCTATGACGAAATCGCGAAGGTCGATGCGCGGCGAGCCGCCGAAATCGCCACAACCCTGCCGGCCGCCCGGAGAAACGCCCTGGCCGTGTCCGCCTTCGTCCAGCTCGACAAGATCGACGCTGTGTTCAACAACATACCGGACGAAGCCCGGCGCGTTCAGGTTCTGATCGATGTGATGCTCGATCCGAAGAGCGGGTGGAAAGAAAGTGGGCGCGCGATCGAAACTCTCGTGCCTCGCGACAATCCGCTCCGCTATCCCGGCGAGAATATCGATACGGCCCTGCTCGCCCTCCTCGAACTCAATCAGGAAAACGATACTCTGCATTTCACATGCCGCAGCGCGTGCCGCGCGCTCGCACGCCGGGGCCGCACCCAATGGTTTGACCAAATGGCATCAGTCACGAAAGCACCCCCGGGCTCATACGCGTACGATGGCATCCTCGAAGCACTCACCCACCTCGCCCAGGCCGACCCGGATCGCCTGAACCCCAAACTTTCCAGAATCATCGAGCCACATCTGGCCAGCACCAATATCAACATGAAGCAAGTCCTCTGGGCGATCTGGTCGGCGGACCTGAGAGAACACAAGCCCAGGCTGGAGCAGCTCGCGACATCCGGCCCGGACGATTACGAGGATCCCAAGGCCGCCTCCAGCGGGGGAAAAGCGACGCCTGTCGAGGGACGATTCCATCTGGCGAGAATAATAGTCGCGCTCTGGAACGAGGAAGATCCCGCCACGAAGGCAAAACTGCTCGTAGCACTGGGCAACAAGGAACCCCATCACTTCACCGGCGAAAATGCCTGCCCGGAGCGACGGCACAGGATGCGACTGGAATTGAAACAAGTGGCGGAGCGGCTCTCCCCGGAAGCGCGAGAGGAAGTCCGCGTCTTCCTCCAATGGTGCGACAGCCGGACCGGCGGCGGCGACGTCCTTGCCTCGGACATGGAAATCGAAGAGACGACCTTCAACGAAGTGGCGCGGGAAATCACCGGTCTGTAGTTCGCGCCTGCGGCCTTGCCTCTCGCCCGAGCCACGCCGGCCTTGCGTCCCCCACTCCCTTGCGTCTCTTCAGACCCGCCCTCCCGCCACCCGATCCTGCCCGACCACGCCGTACACAGCCGGCCGGCGGTTTTGCGTATATAAAATACACTCCATGCTCCAAGACCTGACCCCTGCCATCGAAAGCGGCCGCGAACTGACGGAAGCCGAAGTTCGGGCTGCCGCGGCTGCCCTGCTCCAGGAAAACACCGATCCGGCGGCCATCGAGGCGAAGGCCGGCTTCCTGCGCGCGCTGGCGAAGCGGGGCGAGACGGCGGCCGAGCTGACCGGATTTGTCCGCGAATTTCTCGGGCAGGCGGTGGTGCCGCCGCTCGACCTCGCAGCGCTCGACCGGCCGGCGATCGACGTGTGTGGCACGGGCGGCGACCGACTGGGCCTTTTTAATGTTTCGACGACGGCGATGTTTGTGCTGGCGGGAGCCGGCGTGGCGGTCGTCAAGCACGGCAACCGCGGCATCACATCGCCGAGCGGGAGCGCGGATGTGCTCGCGGCGCTCGGCGGCCGGATCGACCTGCCTCCGGACAGGTTCGCCGAAGGCATCAAGTCGGTCGGTGTCGCCTTCATGCTCGCCCCGCAGTACCATCCGGCCTTCAAAGCGATAGCCCCGGTGCGGCAGAAGCTCGCGGCTGAAGGCCAGCGCACGTTCTTCAACCTCATCGGCCCGCTGCTCAATCCGGTGCGCCCCGCATTCCAGATCGCCGGCGTCTTCGACGCCTCGCTCGTCCCGGCCTATGCTTCGATCATGGCCGGTCTCGGGCGCACGCGGGCCTGGGCGGTCCACGGCGAAACCGGCGACGGCCGCGGCATGGATGAGCTTTCCACGCTCGGGCCGAACCGCGTCATGGAAGCCGCCGGCGGCGCGACACGCCCCATCGACCTCACATCCCCTCTGCCGCGCCCGGCCTCGATCCACCAGTTGAGCGGAGGCGCCGCCGCCGCGAACGCCGAGATCCTCGAAAGCCTGCTCCGCGGCGAAATCCGCGGACCGCGCCGCGATCTGGTCGAACTCAACGCCGCCGCCGGCCTGATCGTCACCGGGCTCGCCCCGGATCTGCCGGACGCCCTCGCCCTGGCCGCGGAAACAATCGACGCCGGCCGCGCCTTCGCCACGCTCGAGGCATGGCGCGCTTTCGCCTGAGCGGTCTGCTTTCGCCTGATCGGCTCGCCTGCCACCAGCCGCCTGCCTGCCAATACCCGGCGGCGTTTGCCGGTGCCCACCCGGTGCCACCTGCCGGCGCCTGCCCGGCGTTTCACCGCAGCTTCTCCAGCCACCGCGCCTTCTCGTCGTCCGGCCAGCGGGTGGCTCCGACCGCGGCGCGCGCCGCCTCCGGATCCACCTTGCGCCACGACTGGAGCACGACATCCATGGAATTCGAGCGGCCTGTCGTGTCGGCGACTGTCGCCGCCCACTCGAACGCCATGGAGGGATCCGAGGCGGCGATGCGGTTGACGAGTGATTTCACCGCCTCGTCGCGCGCCTTTCCGACCGGCAGTGTGCCGATCCACTCGCTGGCGGATGGCGCGTCGTATTGCGACCATTGTTCGGCGATCGCGCGGGCGGCAGCGGTCCGCGCGTCCTCCTGCGGCAAGGCGGTCACCCAGGCGGCCGCTTTTTCCTGATCCTCGGCGAAATAGGCGCCGGCTATCGTGGCCGCCGCGCCGACAAGTGAATCCGCCGGCTTCTCGCCTGCTGGCATGCCTGCGAGCAGGTCGCCGTACTGGTGCGCGGCCGCGCCCGGCTGGTGCGGTGCGCCCTGCGTGAGCACGGCGCCCAGCGCGCTTTCGCGGTCTTTTCCATTCAGACCGCGCGCCCATGCCATAGCGTCGTCGAAATTATTCTGCGCCCACTGATTGCCGACTCGCGACACGCTGTCCTCCCGGCTGGCTCCGGAGGGCAGGTCCAGAACCTCGCGCGCCGCGGCCGCCGGATCCTGCACCGCCATGCGGCTGAAAATCTCCGGAAGCGCCTTCAACCGCGTCGCCTCATCCTCCAATCCCTGCGCCCATTCGAGCGCCGCCCGCGGCGACGAGCGGTCGGAAAGGGCGCCGGCCAGGTTGGCCCACACCTGGTGGGCCGGATCGTCCAGTGGGTTGTCCTTGAGATACTTGATGGCGGCTTCGGGTTCCTGCCACGCCAGACTCTCCGCGATCGTGCTCCGCAGCCGGAATTGGTCCGCTTCCGGCAGGGTATCCGCGAATACCCGGGCCGCGCCAGGGTCGTTCCAGTTCCAGACGCCGATGAGTTCCTGAAGCGCCGAGTCGCGCGCACTGCCCGGAGCGAGCTTGCCGATCATCGCCGCGGCGCGGTCCGGATCGACCCACCCGAGATGTCCGCTGCTTGCCTTGATCAACTGCTGCTGCTCGATCGTATTGGTCCGGGAAAGGATCCATGCCTCCGCGGCGTCCGGATCGCGGCTCATCCACGCGCCCACGAACTGCTTTTGTATCTGCACTTGCTGGTGCTTGGGAAGGTCCGCCGAAAGCGCGAGCGCCTGCTCGGGATCGCGGTGCCCGATGTTCCAGAAAAACTGCTGCAGCCCGTTCTGCCGCATCCCGGCATCCGGCAGCGCTTTGACCCATTGCAACGCCGCGGCAGGATCCTGTTCGGCGAAGTACCGGATGACCGAATCCATGGCTCCCGTCCGCTGCGCCGATTCCTTCAGCGCGAGCAGGCCGGCTGCGGCGCCCGTGGGATCCCGGCTCGCCCAAGCCTCGAAAACCGAGCGCATCGCGTGGTGTTTCGTCGATCCCGAAAGTTCGCCGCTCAGCGCGATCGCCCGCTGCGGATCGGTCAGCGCGATCGAACTCAACACCGATTGCATCGCCTGCCGCTGAAGCGGCGACCGGCTCAGCGCCCGTGCCTCGGCCAGCGCGCGGTTCGGATCCACACACGCCAGCATCCAGAAAACCTGCCCAGCGTCGTGCGGATCAACCCCGTTCCGTCTCGCTTTCGCCCAGGCCAGCGCCTCGTCCGGCGCCACTTCGACCCACCGCTTCAACGCCGCCTGCCTGGCTTCGTTCCAGCCTGGTTCGCTGCTCCACCGGCCCGTCATGCCCCGGACCATGTCTCCGAGTTCCTCGGGGCTCGCCTCCATGAGTCGCTGAAGAATCCGCAGGTTCGACTCGATCGGTTTCCGGTGATCGAAATCCGCCATCAATGCCTGCACCGCGGGCCCCCCGCGCACCGCCCCGCGGCCGGTGGCCGCGCTCGCGGCAATCGCGTCGCGACTCCTCGCGTCCGCCATGCTTCCCGGTGCGTCCGGAACCGCGGACGCTTCGATCTGCGTCTGCTGCGACGCGGTTGCCGCCGTGCCGGACCGACCTCCGGCGTACCGGCCGATCACGAAGCCGCCGGCCAGGCCGCCGATCAGGACCAGAGGCAGGAGAATGGAATTTTTCATCGGGGATTGATGGTAAATGCGGCAAAAAGACTCTCAGGGAGAACGCGGCAGGCTCATCGTCCTTAGGACGCGCTAATGGTGCACGGTACATGGTACACGGTACGCGGCGTGAAAGAATGTTCGCCCCAACACTTGGCCAGCCACCCAGGCATCACGCTTCTTCACCCGCCCTCTTGCACCAACCCCACCGTGAGCCGTGAGCCGTGCACCATGAACCATGGGCACCCAAAGGACTACAACTCCCGGCTGAAGGCCTCGAGATCGGCGCAGCGGATGGCGGCGCGATGCAGCTGCGAAAGCCGCGCCGTATCATCGATCGCCTCGATTTCCTCCCGCAGCCCGGGTGGCACATGCTGGAAACGGATTTCGAGGACTTCCAGGATACCTTGCTGTCCGGCCTGGATCTGCCCTTCTTGCCGGCCCTCCCGGAACCCTTCCCGACGCCCCTCTTGGCGGCCTTCGTGATGGCCTTCCTGCCGGCCTTCCTGATGGAGTCGTTGAGCAAAAGTCATGGCGGTGGTGCGGATTTCCGGTGAACTCACTGCGCGCACTTTATTAGCGAAGGCCTCGTTGTCAAAGTCTCCACAGGCGTAAATATAGAACAACAACAGCTCGAACCCCTCCATGGGCAACCGAGAAAGCAACGCCTCGTCCCAGACCTCAGACCCGAGCAATTCCCCCAGCCGTTCGGCCTTCAGCGCCCGCAGCACCAGCACTCCCCAAGGAGTACC
The DNA here is from genome assembly GCA_964647495.1 of uncultured Akkermansia sp. Lineage (GTDB taxonomy): Bacteria > Verrucomicrobiota > Verrucomicrobiia > Verrucomicrobiales > V1-33 > CAJBME01. Next base: position 9,615 of record CAZYHO010000034.1, read on the forward strand.
CTCGATTTGCTCGAACGGCATCTCCGCCAATTGCACCAGACGGCAGGTGAACTTCGGGACCATGGGCAGCAGTTCCTCATCCCACTCCGGCGGCACTTCCACCAGGTCTTCGAAGCGGGTGCTCACTTTCCAGGTTTGCGCGTTCTGCGCCAACACCACAGGTATCACCATCGGCAACTTCAGAGCCTTGGGATGTTCCCGGAGGAAGCGCTGCCAGACACGGATCCTATAGACCAGCAGCCGCCAGGCCAGCCAATAATCTTCCTCGCGCTGGTGCTCGAAAAGCACATAGATGAACACATCCGTTTCGGCTCCCTGCCTCCCAATCCGTCGCACTCGGTAGAGCAGATCGCACGCGCTGCCTTGCAGTTGTCCATCGATGAAGCTGCCCTCTTCGATCGTCAGGGAACTCCAGTCCAGCCCCGCCGCCACGCGCGCAGGTAGTTGCGTTTTCAAAAATGCCGCCGCCGTTTCCAGATCCGAGAACGCGGACTTGAACAACTTGTCGTGCGGTTGGTGCGGTTGGTGCGGTGGCCGGGAAGGCGGCGAAGCGTCGTCGGACATGGGAGGAGGCGGGAAGGAGGATGGACATGGCAACAAAAGACCATTGTTGCCGCGATCATTGCCCCAGGCGGAATCATCCTCAAGGAATTTCGCACGCATCCTGCGGCGCTTTACGCTTCACGGGACGCGGGGCACGGCGTGAAAGATTTTCACACTGGGTGTGGCCAACCACCCGAGCACCACGCCCTTTCCACCTCCCTCTCGCAACTCCCTGCCATGCACCGTGAACCGTGCACCGTCCACCGTGCACTCTCCCCACCGTGAACCATGCCCCTCTCCACCCTCAGCAGCGTCATCACTTGTACAGCAGGAACGGCCGGCGTCGCAGGATGAAATCGCGCTCGTCTTTGCGCCAGAGGGCACGCACCTCGGGCCACGGCTTGCCGGCTTTTAACGCTGCCAGGGTCGGCGCGTGGAGGAGAAGTTTGTTGAGGTTCGCCGTTTCAAACTGATCGACGTGCCGGCGGCACAGAGCCGAGGCGACCGCGGCGCCGAGCGAAAGCGAGTCGAGCGCTTCACGATCCGTGACGGTGAACCGCACGCCGCGGCATTCCTGGTTCGCGAACTTGCTCGCGGCCGGCGTGAAGCGGACCGGACTCACGCGCACGCCGGCCAGGTTCGCCGCCGCCAATTCGCGCGCCAGCGCCGCCTCATCGATCCACGGAGCGCCGAGCACGAGGAACGGCGTGTCGGTGCCGCGGCCGACACTCAGGTTCGTGAATTCGAGCATGCCGATGCCGGGGTACAGCGTGGCGGCCTCCAGACTGCGCATGTTCGGGGACGGATTGACCCACGGCAGGCCGGTCTCGTCGTGCCACTGCGAACGGCGCCAGTTTTCGCAGCGGACGACATCCAGGTCGAGTTTCCATTTGCGTTCGGAGGCGATGAGCCGCGCCAGTTCGCCCGCCGTCAGGCCGTGGCGCAGCGGAATACGATGCGCCGCGATGAATTCGAAGCCGCCCTCGCGCAGCGGGCCGCCCACCGCCGTGCCGCCGATCGGGTTCGGGCGGTCGAGCACGACGAAACGTTTGCCGTGTTTGGCGGCGGCCTCCATCGCCAGCGCCATCGTCGAGACATACGTGTAAAAACGGCAGCCTATATCCTGAATGTCAAACACCAACGTATCGATGGGAGCGAGCTGTTCGGCGCTCGGCGCGCGCCGCGCGCCATACAGGCTGTAGACCGGCAGTCCCGTCGCCTCGTCGCGTGAATCGGCGATGCCATCGCGGTCGAGCGCGCCGCGGATCCCGTGTTCCGGACTGAAGAGCGCGATGAGCGTCACCTCGGCGGCGCCGTGCAGCAGATCGATGGCCGCCGTGCCGTCGCGCGCGCGGCCCGTGTGGTTGGTGATCAATCCGACCCGCCGTCCGCGCAGCGCCGCAAATCCATCGCGCCGCAGCACGTCGAGCCCGGTCAGGACCGGCTTGGGCGCCCCGCGCGCCGAGACCAATGCCGGCGGTGGATTCGCGACCGGCAGCGTGAGGCCGGGCAGCGCGACCTCGCTCCACGCGGCCACGCTTTCGGCGGCCAGCGTGCCGAGGCGCACTCTGGTCGCGCTCACCGCGCCGGCCTCGGTCGGATGATTTCGATTGGCGAGAAAGACGACGAACGTGCTCGACGCCGGATCGATCCACAGCGAAGGCCCGGTCCAGCCGGTGTGGCCGAACGAGATGCCCTGCGGAAAGTACGCGCCGCGTTGCGCGGAAAACCGGCTCGCCACATCCCAGCCGAGCGCGCGCAGATCGGGCATCTCCGGAGGCGTCTGGACACGCGTCATTTCCGCCACCGTGGCCTCGGCCAGCGCCCGCCGCCCGTCGAGCACGCCGCCATTGAGCAGCATCCGGCAGAAACGCGCCAGGTCGCGCGCCGTCGAAAACAGCCCGGCATGCCCGCAGCGGCCACCCATCCGGCGGCTGGTCGGGTCGTGCACGACGCCGCGCCAGGGCACACCCCCCACGCCGTATTCCGTCGGGGCGATCCGCGGCCGCAGCGACTCCGCCGGCACGAATCCCGTGTCCCGCATCCCGAGCGGTTCAAATATCGCCTCGCGCGCAAAATCGGAAATCCACCGGCCGCTCGCCTGGCGCACGATTTCACCGAGCAGGATGAAGTTCACGTCGCTGTAGACAAAGGCGGCGCCCGGCGCCGAGCGCAGCGGTTCACGGCAGGCGCGGGCGATGCCCTCGTCGTAGCCACTCCAGGGCGCCGCCGCATCATACCGGATGCCCGGCGGCAGGCCGGAAATGTGCGTTAGCAAGTGCCGCACAGTCACCGCCTCGCGCCCGCCGCCCGCAAATGCCCGAACATAGGCCCCGACCGGCGCATCGAGCGCCACTTTGCCCTGCTCGACCAGTTTCATCACCGCCGGCGCCGTCGCGACCACCTTCGTCAGCGAGGCCACATCGAAAATCGTGTCATCCGTCATCGGCTCCACGGCCGGCGCCACCGACCGCCAGCCGCCCACATGCCGGAACTCGTCGCCCGCGTGCTCGACGTGCACCACCGCCCCGGGAAACCGGCCGCGCTCGACCGCCTCCTGCACCACCTCGCGCATTTCATCGCCCCACTCTCCAGGCCACGCCGCACGCGCGCCCGGCGCCATCCCGGCCGCCAACCCGAGAAACACAAAAAATCGCCGCCACTTCATGGACCGCGACCCAACATCCCGCTCCCCGCCGCGGCAAGTTCGTCCAAGAGTTTTCTTCCCGCCGCGGTGGAGAATGCCTACATTCGCTGCGTGCCGCATTGCGCGATCTCCGCATCATCGACACCACCATGACCCGCCCGTTCGCCAATCGACTCCCCGAACTCCTCTGCGGCTTCGGCCTCGCCGTTTGCCACGGATCTTCCTTCGCCAACTTCTCGGCCAGCATCGGCGCCACGGCCACCACCGGTTCGCCGCCCCCCAGATTGAGCGAGGAACAATCGCGATGGGCCGCCGGCCGCACCCTCCGTGTCGCCAGCGATCCTGACTTCGGCCCGTTTTCCGTGTTGGGACCGGACAACCGCATCACGGGCGTCGACCACGACATGCTCGACACCATCGCCGCGTTGACCGGACTGACATTCGAGACCGTAATCTACCGTTCCTGGACCGAGGTGTGGGAGGCGCTGCTCGGCGACGAGGTCGATCTGGTGACCGGGTGCGCCTTCACCGAGGAACGCCAATCCCAGGTGCTCTTCACCGAACCCTACGCACAGCCGCGGCTCGCGATCGTGGCCCGCCAGGACGCCCATCACGGATGGACCGTGGACGATCTTCATGGCCTCACCCTCGCGATCCCCCGCGGCCATGTCGTCCTCCAGGACGTCCACGCCCGCATTCCGAGTGCCCGCGTCGCAACCTGCCTCCATCTCGCCGAGTCGCTGCAACTGGTCGCCTCGCGCCAGGCCGACGTGTCCATCGTCAACCTCGCCAGCGCCGTCACATTGCTTCCCGATGCCGACTACGCGGGCCTGAAAGTCATCGGCTTCTATGACAAGCATTTTCCGCTGCGCCTCGCCGTCCGGCCCGGACTGCCCGAACTCGTCCCCATACTCGACATCGGGATTGCGGCGACACGACGGCAGTATGACGGCTCCGCGTATGTCGAGTGGGTGGACGCGCGCCTCGACGAATGGGCGGATCAAGGGCGCCGGTTGCGCCGCGATCGCGCCGAGCACGCCGCACTGGTCGCGCTCGCCGCCGCCTTCGCCGCCCTCGCCGCCTTCGCCTGGTGGTGGACACGTCGGCGCCGCGCCGGCGCCTGTGCCCCGGCATCCGGGGACACGGCGACCGACGTGCTCGGCGGCGCCTTCGAGATGACGTCGCTGCCACTCTTCGTTGTCCAACTGCCGGACCTGATCCTGGTCCGCAACACCAGCGCGCGGCGCCTGGTCAACGACACGATGGTGCTCCCCGCGGAATTGGCCGAACTCGCCGCGAGACTGGCCACACTGCCGCCCGAGACTCCGGAGGCTTTCGAATGGGCGCCTCCGGGCCGGCAAGCCACCCACTGGCAGGCGCGGCTCCTCCCCATGTCCGGCGGACGCGGCGTATTGATGCTGCTGCCCTGATTGAAGATTTTCGTTTCCCTTGGCGGCCGCCGATCCATAAGTCCAGCCTTCCCCTCCCCTCCCCCTCGTCTCCACATCCATGTCCGACCACGTCAAGCTGTACATCCCAGGCCCCATCGAAGTAAGCCCCGAAACCTACGCCGCCATGTCCGCCCCCATGATCGGGCATCGATCGAAGGACTTTCAGGCGCTGTACGCCTCGGTGCAGCCGCACTTGCGCGCCGCATTCGGCACCACCCAGCCGGTTTACCTCTGCACCTCGTCCGCCTGGGGCATCATGGAAGGCTCCATTCGCAACCTCGTCGGCAAAAAAGTCCTCAACTGCTGTTGCGGCGCCTTCTCCGACAAATGGTACGACGTCTCCCTCAACTGCGGCAAACAAGCCGTGGCCCTCCGCGTCGAATGGGGCCAGCCGGTCACGCCGGAACTGGTCGACCAGGCGCTCTCGGCCGGAGATTTCGACGCGCTCACCGTCGTCCACAACGAGACATCCACCGGCGTGCTCAACCCGCTGGGCGACATCGCGCGGCTGGTCAAAGCCAGATATCCCGGCGTCCTCGTCATCGCCGACACCGTCTCCTCGTTCTCCGCCGTCCCCACGCCGATGGATGAATGGGGCGTCGATGTCATGCTCCTCGGCACGCAGAAAGCGCTCGCCCTGCCTCCCGGCCTCGCACTCTTCGCCGCTTCGCCCGCCGCCATGGAACGCGCCGCCGGTATGCCGGGACGCGGGTACTATTTCGATTTCCTCGAGTTCAAAAAGAACGGCGAGAACGACATGACGCCGTCCACCCCGGCCATCCCGCTCATCTACGGCCTGCGCCACCGCATGGAATCAATCATGGCCGAGGGCCTGGAAAACCGCTACGCGCGCCACGCCCGGCTCAACGCCCTGACCGCCGCCTGGGTCCGGAAACACGACCTCGGCTTCCTGGCCCCTGAAGGCTATCGTTCGAAATCGCTCACCTGCGTGGAAAACACGCGCGGCATCGACGTGCCAGCCCTCGTCGCCACCCTGAAAAAAGACCACCGCATCGCCATCGACGGCGGCTACGGCAAGCTCAAGGGCAAGACATTCCGCATTTCCAACATGGGCGACGAAACCGAGTCGAGCATGAATGCCGTGCTCGCCGCGCTCGACGCTGTGATGGCGAAGATCTGAGGAGAATTCACGACCACTCGCCGCGATTCCACGCGACGCAGTCGGCGTAGCGGATGCCGGCGCCGCCGAAGAGGTCGAGAGCGCTGCCGATGGTGAGGTCGACGCGGCCGGCGCCGAGCCGATGGCAACGCGGCAGGTCGTCGCGCGTCGAGGCCCCGCCGGCATACGTCACCGGCCGGCGTCCCCAGGCGCCGAGCAGGCGGATCAATGCCTCGTCCATGCCGGCCATGCGCCCTTCGACGTCGGCGGCGTGGATGAGAAACTCGGCGCAGGAGGACGCGAGATCGTCGAGTACGTCGGTCGTGACGGGCAGATCGGTCAGCGTCTGCCAGCGGTTCATGGCGACCGTCCAGCCGTCCGCGCCGCGGCGGCAACTCAGGTCGAGCACCAGTCGCTCGCGTCCGACTGCGGCGACAAGCGCCTCGAGCCGCTCCGGCAGAAACCGGCCGTCCGCGGAAAAGATGCGGGATGTCACGATCACATGGCTCGCCCCGGCCTCGATCCAGCCGGGCGCCGTCTCTTCCGTGATGCCGCCACCCACTTGCAGCGCGCCGGGCCATGCGGCCAGCGCCTCGCGGGCGGTCTCCTCGTTGCCCGGCCCCAGCATGATGACATGGCCGCCGGTCAGACCGTCGGCACGGTACATATCGATGAAATACCGCGGCGGATGCTCGCTGACGAAATTCTCGCGCAGGCCGCGGCCGTCGTCAGTGAGCGTGCCGCCCACGATCTGTTTCACCCTGCCCTGGTGAAGGTCCAGGCACGGACGGAAGCGGGCGCGTGGCAGGTCTGACGGCATGAGGGAATGGGTGAGGAGGATGAGCGCTGGTAACTCAGTGGTCGTCGCAATAAACTATATGACGTATGGGTCTTCTTCAGCCGTCATGGCCGAGACGCTTCCGCCACTTTTGCGGGTCTTGGGAACAGTGAAAGACGGAATAAATGATGATGCTGTCGTCGGTCGGCTCGTAGATAATCTCGTATGGGAAGCGGCGAATCGGAGCGCGCCGAAACTCGTCCACGGCAACGGGAAAGCTGTGCGGATGCCTCTTGATGGTGAGCAGACAGGCCTCAATGCACCGAAGGAAATCCTCACCGAGTCCAGGCTCGCGGCTCTCGTGCCAATCGTAGGACTCTGCAACATCGTCATCGGCATCATCCGTGTAGATGACGCGTTTATTCATGCTGCGTCCGTGCCCGCTGTTTGACCTGCTCCCATGTGCGGCCTGAACCCGGATGTTGCAAAAACCGTTCCTTGCGACGGCGCACCTCATCCTGCTTCCAGGCTGGGAGCGGCATTTGCCCGTCTTCCTCAGCGATGCTGTCCCAGAGGTCTTCGACGAGTTGGAGACGCTCAGCTCGGCCGAGCTTGAAGAGCGGTGCGAATTCGGCGTTCATGGGTCAGAAATACCAGATTCTGCAGCTCTGTTCAACGGAGAATGCCTGATCTGTCTCTCCAACCCCGACCTTCGGCCTTTTGGCAAATCCGCATCGAGCGGAGCGGTGGGACGACATCACCGGGCCTGTAATCTACACGCGTGTGCCGCTTTGGTCCCGCGATCGTCCGTGCGTTATGAGACCCGATCTGGAAGGCAATACCGATTGGCGAGGAGCCATCGAAACTCGGCGCGGGACGCTCGATGCACGCGGCATGATGCCGACCGCAGCGTGCGGGACGCACCGCCCTGCCTACCCCCTTCCCAACCAACCGCCTCCAACAACGCCCAACGCCCAACGCCCAATGACCAATGACCAATGACGAATACCCAATGCCCTCTTGAATCAGCAGGCGGGCGCAGGATTGTGGACGCTTGATCATGGAAAGAGGACGATTCTTGAATGCGCTGGCGCTCTGCGTGTGGCTCGCTGCGGGAGGCGCGGCGCCGCGCGCGCATGCGAGCGGCGAAACGGAGTCCGTGGTGAGCTGGAAGGTGGTCGCGGAGTTGCCGGCGTTGCCGGAGCAGAAAGCGGCCGGACTGGCGGGAGTCTTCGCGGGCGCGCTGGATGCACGGCGGGTGGTGGTGGCGGGCGGAACCCACTACGGCGAAAAGGGGCCGCTGGAAGGCGGAGTGCGCCGGTTTTCGGACCGGCTTCTGGTGCTCAGCCAGGTGCCCGGAGCGCCTGCAGCGGCGCCGGAGTACGTGTGGGCGCATCCGGAAATCACGTTGCCGCGCCCACTGGCGTACGGGGCCTCGGTCACGCTCGATGACGGCGTTCTGATGATCGGCGGAACGGACGGAGTCGTCTGCGTGAAGGACGTGCGATGGGCGCGATGGGACGATGCCTCGGAACAGTTGCAATTGATCGAGTTTCCGCCGCTTCCAAAACCGCTCGCATACCTGGGCGCGGGCAGAGTCGGAAACTGGGTGATCGCTGTGGGCGGAACCACCACGCCGGACGGCCAGAGCGGAGCCGATGCATTCGGGCTCGATTTGTCACGTCACGCGGAGGACCCTGGCTTTGCATGGCAGACGCTGCCGCCTCTGCCGGTCGCTGTGCACTTCCCGATCGTGGCAGGCGAGGCGGGTGACGACGGCCGCCTCCTCCACGTCATCGGCGGCCGGGATTTCCAGGCGGGTCCGGATGGCCGCGTTCTCGCGGATGCCTGGTCGTTCGATCCCGCAAACCAGGCATGGACATCCAGCGGACCGGTCACGCCCGATCCCGGAGGCCCGGCCATCCCGCTCATGGCCGGCTCGGCCGTCGCCCTCGAAGAACGCCGCCTCCTCGTCCTCGGCGGCGATGACGGCGTGCTTGCGCACTTCATGGAGGCAAACAGCCGGCGCGCCGGATCCCTCGAAGAACGCGAATCTTACGCCCGCCTCAATTCCGCCATGCTCGCCGCACACCCCGGCCACCGACGCGCCCAGTTGCTCTACGACGCCCGCCTCCGGAAATGGCGCCCCGCCGGCCGATTCCCCGCGCCAACCCCCGCCGTCACTCCCGCCTTCCTCTGGGACGGCGCCGTCGTCCTCGTCGGCGGCGAACCCGCCCCTGGCCGCCGCAG
>CAZYHO010000035.1:0-4449 GCA_964647495.1 uncultured Akkermansia sp.
CCCTCTCGAAGAGAAAAACCAGTTGCAAACGGCGGGAAGACCTTCAATTTGACCCTCCCTATGGCCAAGACGAGCTGGATTGAACGCAACGCGCGCAAACAACGCACGGTGGAGAAGTATGCCGCCCTGCGAAAGGAATTGAAGGAGAAAGGCGACTATGTCGGCCTGACGCTGCTCCCTCGTGATGCGAGCCCGACGCGCGTCGTCAACCGCTGTCAGATCACCGGCCGTCGGCGCGCCTTTTTCCGGCGCTTCAAGATTTCCCGCCTGCAGTTCCGCGAGATGGCGCTCCAGGGACTGATTCCCGGGGTGACCAAATCGAGTTGGTGATCCGCGACCGGGGAGGCCGGTGTGGCGGGCGCATACGGGCGCGGTCACGGGCGGTCTTTGGAGGCGGATTTCAGGACATGCCTATTTATGAATACATCGCCGTCGACCCTGAGAAGGGTTGCCGGATGTGCTGCGACGGCTTTGAACTCAATCGTCCTGTCAGCCGGCCGCCGCTGGAGCGTTGCCTTTTCTGCAAACAACCGGTCAAGAAACTCGTCAGCCGCGTCAGCACCCCGAAACTGACCAAGCCGCTTTCTGTCAGCGACGCCAAATCCGCCGGATTTACCGTGATGAAGCGCCGGGACAAAGGGGTGTATGAGAAACTCTGAGACGAAGGATCCGTCCAGTCGGGGCCGGACCGCGACCGCGTCCGGTGTGCGGCGCGTGTGGCCGGCCCGGGAGCCGACCCAGCGATGAACGCGCCATTTCAGCCGCTCTGGGCGGTGGTGACTTCGCCGACCGCCGATCTGCCGCCGCTCACCGCCGGGGCCATCGTTCTTCAGGTCCTGCTGATCGCGATCTTTATCCTGCTCAACGGTTTTTTCGTGGCCGCGGAGTTCGCGCTGGTCAAGGTGCGGGCGAGCCAGTTGGACGAGGTGATCGACGGCGGCAAGCCGAAGGGGAAGGTGCGGCGCGCCGAACGCGCCCGCCATATCCTGCGCCACCTGACCAGCTACCTCTCCGCGGCCCAGCTCGGCATCACGATCTGCAGCCTGGTCCTCGGTGCGCTGGCCGAACCATTCGTCCACCGCCTCGTCGAACCCTGGCTCGGCGGCGCCGGCCTCGGCCTGTCCGCCCCGTACGTGCGGGTCATCTCGTGGACCACGGCTATCCTTTCGGTGACCGCGCTGCACGTCGTGGTCGGCGAACAAATGCCCAAGACGCTCGCCATTTACCGCCCGCTCGGCCTGACCCTCTGGTCGGCCGGCCCGCTCGGCTGGTTCCACTGGCTCTTCAAGCCGCTCAACTGGCTCCTGAACGCGACCTCCAACTCCCTCCTGAAGTGGCTCTTCAAAATCGAGCCGGCCCGCGAGCACGACAACGCCCACAGCGCCGAGGAACTCCGTCTGCTCGTCGCCGAGAGTGAGGAAAAATCGGAGGTTACCGAAACCGAACGCGACATCCTGATGAATGCCCTCGAACTCAGCGAGCGCATCGTCCGCGACATCATGACGCCGCGCGCCGCCATCGTCGCGCTCGAGGTCGGCCGTGAATTCTCCCAGAACCTGCGGACCGCCCTCGACTCGAAACACACGCGTTTCCCGCTCATCGACGTCCACTTCGAAAACAGCGTGGGCATGGTCCACATCAAGGATCTCATTGCCGTTCTCCACAATCCATCCCCGGATCTTCGCTCGATCGCGCGCCCGCTGCATGCCGTGCCCGAGATCATGCCGCTCGACAAGCTGCTCAAGTTCTTCCTCAACAAGCACGCCCACCTCGCCCTCGTCGTCGATGAATTCGGCGGCACCATCGGCATGATCACCCTCGATGACGTGCTCGAGGAAGTCGTCGGCACGATTCACGACGAGTTCGACACCGAAGACCGCGCGTTCCAGCGCCTCAGCGAGGACGAGTTTTTCGTCGATGCCACACTGCCGCTCCACGAGCTGGCCGAACTCAGCGAACTCGAACTCGAAAGCGATGACGTGAGCACCGTGGGCGGCTACATCACGGAGAAAGCCGGACGCCTGCCGACCTTGGGAGAAACCATCGAAGTGGAAGGCGGCTGGCTCGCCACGGTCACCCGGACCGACGCGCACCGCGTCGTCCAGCTCCAGTTCCGCCGGACCCTGAGCGGAGGCATGCCGGCCGGCGGCGATCGTCCATGTTGAATCCATCATGCGCCCGCGCCAGTCACTCGCTCTTCTGCTGTCTCTGACCCTCGGCGTGGCCGGGATCTGGATCGCTTCATCGTATCTTTTTCCACAGCCACGGCTGGTCGGGCTGGCGAGTGTGGACGTGACGCCGGAGGAGCCGGTGCGGCTCGGCGGGTACGGCGGGCGGTCCGGGCCACACACCGGCGTGGCGCAACGGCTCTGGGCCAAGGCGATGGCGATCGACGGGGCGGGCGAAGCGCCGGCGCTGTGGCTCGCGCTCGACACTGGCGGCCTGAGCCGCGACGTGTGGATGGAAACGCGCGACCGCATCCACCGGCGGACCGGAGTGAGTCCGGAGCGGATCGCCCTGACGCTTTCGCACACGCACTCGGCGCCGGCGACGACCGGGTGGGCTCCGTTGATCCAGCCGGATGGGCTGAGCGAGCCCGTGCAGGCGGCGATCGACGCGTACACCCGCGGATTGGTCCAAAAGCTTGAAGCGGTGGCGGCGGCGGCGATGGCGGCGCGCGCGCCCGCGGATTTGTGGTGGACCGAGGGAAGCGCGGAATTCGCCGCCAACCGGCGCACTCCCGGCGGGCCGGTCGACCGGGCGCTGCCGATGCTGCTGGCGCAAAGCCCGGACGGATCACTGCTCGGGATAATCGCATCGTATGCGTGCCACTGCACCACATGCGGCGGCGGGCTGATGCAGGTGTGCGGGGATTGGGCCGGTTACGCGCAGGAGGCGCTGGAGCGCGACTACCCCGGGGCGCAGGCCATGATCGCGATCGGGTGTGGCGCCGACGCCAATCCCGCGCCGCGCGGAGGGGCCGACCTCGGCCTCGCCCTGGCCCGTCAGCACGGCGAGAGCGTGGCCACCGAGGTGCGCCGGCGGCTCGCCGGGCCGTGGCGGCTGCTGCGCGGCCCGCTCCGCGCCCGGAAGGCGCCGGCTTCCCTGCCCTTCGATCCGCCGTTTACGCCCGAAGAATGGGAAGCGCGCTCGCGCCATGAAGGCATCGTCGGCCGCCACGCGCGCCATTGGCTTGCGCTGCAGAATGCCGGCACGCCGCCGCCCGCGCACCTCGACTACGAAGTGACGGCATGGCACTTCGGGGACGATCTCGCGCTGGTCTTTCTTCCCGGCGAAGTGGTTGTCGATTACGGCCTGCGCCTCAAGCGCGAGCTAGACTCCAACCGCCTCTGGATCAACGCGTACTCCCAGTGGGTGCCGGGCTACATCCCGAGCCGCCGCATCCTCGACGAAGGCGGCTACGAGGCCGAGGACTCCCAATGGTACTACAACAACCCGGCGCGTCTCGCCCCGGAGACCGAAGACATCGTCATCCGCGCCGTGCATGAGACGGTGCCTGCGGTTTTTCGGGCCGCGAAACCGGCGCCGGCGCCGATTCCGCCATCACTTCAGGCGGCCGGATCGCCTCCGTGACGCATTCCCCATCCACACCCACCCGTCATCCCGCCACAACGCATGCCATCATTGCTTGAGTCCGCCATCGCCGCCGCCCGCACCGCGGGCACGATCCAGCGCGAGAATTTCGAAACAGAACTGGGCATCGGCGAGATGCTCAAATACGACATCAAGCTCGAACTCGACGTCCGCTGTCAGAATGCGATCACGGAGGTGCTGCTCGGCGACCATCCGCAGAGCTGCGTGCTCGGCGAGGAAGGCAGCGCCGGCGATCCGTCGGCCGCGCTGCAATGGATCGTCGATCCCATCGACGGCACCGTGAACTATTTCTACGGCATCCCGCATTTCTGCAGCAGCATCGCCCTGCGCCGCGCCGGCGAGATCGTGCTCGGCGTGATTTACGACCCGATGCAGGACGAGCTGTTCGTCGCGGAAAAGGATGGCGGCGCGCAGAAAAACGACCGGCCGATCCACGCGAGCCACCGCGCCACGCTCGGCGATGCCGTGATCACCGTCGGGTTTTCCAAGACCGCCGAATCGATCAAGGCCGGCGGCGAACGATACCTGCGCCTCGCTCACCAGGTGCGCAAAACACGAGTCCTCGGCAGCGCCGCCCTGGCGCTCGCTTACGTGGCCGCCGGCCGGCTCGACGCCTATATCGAGGAAAGCATCAGCCTCTGGGATGTGGCCGCCGGCTGGCTCATCGTCGAGGAAGCCGGCGGCGCCGTCCAGATCCGCGGCGACGCCAATGCCGCCAAGTTCGCCATCACCGCCACCAACGGCCACCTCCAGGGACTTGACTGAGCCGACTCCAATCACCGCCTCCTTCTGATCACTTCTTCTTCTGAATACCGAATACCGACCTCCGACCTC
>CAZYHO010000035.1:4549-18343 GCA_964647495.1 uncultured Akkermansia sp.
ACCCCTGACCTCTGAAAATGTTCCGCACCGGCATTGGCTATGATGTGCACCGCTTGACCGAGGGCCGGCGCCTGGTGTTGGGCGGTGTCGAAATCCCGCACGAACGCGGGCTCGACGGGCATTCCGATGCGGATGTGCTGGCGCATGCGATTGCCGACGCGCTGCTGGGCGCGGCCGGCCTGCCGGACATCGGGCACTATTTCCCGCCCGGCGATGAATCGATCCGCGGGATCGACAGCCTGGAAATCCTGCGCCGGGTGGCGGCGGAGATCGCGGCGCTGGGCGGGCGGATTCACAATGTCGATTCCACGCTGGTGGCCGAGCGCCCGAAAATCCTGCCGCATGTGCCGCTGATGAAAGAGCGCCTGGCCGCAGCCCTGGGCGTGAGCACCGGCCAGATCGGCGTGAAGGCGACGACGAACGAGGGCCTCGGGTTTCTCGGCCGCCACGAAGGCATGGCAGCGCTCGCCACGGCCTGCGTGGATGTGCCGGACGATATCCCGGACACCGACCGAGCCGGAAGCAAATCTCCAACGGCATAAGCAGCGCCAATTGACGGAATCTTGGCCCTTGATCTCCATCTGGCGAGTGTTGCCCATTGGATCAGGTTTGGCAATCTCTTGGTGGTGGCGTATATGGCAGCCAAAACACTTTGGGTGAAGCGGTCGCTGTGCCCGCCGAACAGGAACATGAAACGGCGACTTCGTTCAGCCCGGCATGTCATCACTCAGGAGCTTCGGGATATTTCGAGCCGCATGAAAAATCCGTTGAATTTCCAATGGCAGCCGCTCCGGGAAATAGACAATCAGATAGTTCTGGCGTTTCGGGCCAGAAACGCACCGGCTTCTCCGTCCATGAGGGACGTGATTCGCCGATTCCAGGGTTGTCGGCGAGTAACTGGCAGGCCTCGTAGATGTCCGATTCCAAGCCGTCGGCGGCCTCAGGGTTGTCGGCGGCAATGTAGGCCCAAATCTCTTCCAGATCTGACTTCGCTGATGGCGTGAGCGCATACGCATTCATTGAGCGACGGGCTGCTGTTGAGCTTTCCAGCGCTTCTTGAAATCGGCCATTTCAGTTTTCACGGTTGCCGATGGCGTGAGTTGACCCGCCTGGGCTTCCTCCCAACCGCGGTCAACCTCCCGGCGCACCCAGGTGAGTTGTTGCTCGCGCTCCGAATCGGCTTCCTTCATCAATCGCAGCGCGGCCCGCACGACTTCGCTGGCATTCTGAAAAAAGCCGGACTCCACTTTGCCACGGATGAATTTTTCAAGTTCGTTGGTCAGGGAGACGTTCATGGGGTTGACATACCACGTTGCTCCCAGCCATGTCAAGCTTTAGCAAAGTTTGACATGGTGGTGGCGGTGCGGGAATCCCTCGGTGCAGGAATCCCTGCCACAGAGCGAAGAGCATCGCGCCCTTCCAGGTGAACCGCTCTCGATGAGCGGAAATCGAGAGACGGTAGAGCAGCCAAGCCAGAGATCGGAGGTCGAAAGCCGGAGATCGGACGTCGGAGGTCAGGACCAACACGGGTGCGCACTCGGCTTCGCGTTTCCGCCTGAAGGCGGGACTCCAACGGGTTTCGCAGAGGAAGTGAGGGGGGCAGATTTTTTTGTCCGATCCACCGCTCGATCCGGGAACATCATGGAAACACCGCCGCATGACCGATCCCGCCAGCCAGCAACTCCTCGCCTGGGCCGCGACGCGCGATGAGCGCGCATTTCGCGCCGTGGTGGAGCATTATGCGGGGCTTGTGCACGGCGTGGCGTTGCGCCGGACGGGCAATCCCGATCTCGCCGCCGAGGCGGCACAGGCGGTTTTTGTGAAGCTGGCTCAAAAACCCCGCGATGCCGCCGCTCATCCCGCGGCCTGGCTGCATCGCGTCGCGGTCCATGAATCGCAGCACGTCCTGCGCTCCGAGTTCCGCCACCGCCGCCGCGTCCAGGCCCTCGCCGACTCCATGAACACAGAACCCGCTCACGAACCATGGAGCGCCGTGCGCGATCACCTCGATGAAGCGCTCGACGATCTGCCGGCCGCGGACCGCCGTGTGCTCATGCTCCGCTTTTTCGAAGGATGCACGGCTTCGCAAATCGGCCAGGCCATCGGCATTTCGGCCGAAGCCGCACAGAAGCGCACGGTCCGCGCGCTCGAACGCCTCTCTGGCCTGCTGCGCCGCCGCGGTGTGGCCGTGCCAGCCGCGGTGCTCGGCACCGGCCTGACGAGCCAGCTCGCCGAAGCCGCGCCCGCCGCGCTCGTCACCCAGTGCGCCGCCGCCGCCGCCAGCGTCGCCCCGGCTTCCGGATTTCTGACTTCGTCACTCGCCATCATGACCACCGCCAAACTCACTACCACCGCCGTCGTCGCGCTCGCCGCAGCCATCCCCGTGGCGTGGGATGTCGCGGCTTCGTCGCGAGCGACGAGTGCTCTTGTCGGACCGGACTTGTCGGACTCGTCAGACCGGTCAGACTCGTCGGACCCGTCGGACGGGTCAGACCCGTCCGATCCCTCGGCGATTGCGGCTTTTATTGAAGCGCTGGACCGTCTTGCGAATTCTGGGGATGATCCGCCGCCCGGCCTCGAACTCAGCCTGCGCCGCCGGATCATGGAGATGGATGGCGCGGAAATCCGGGCGCTGGCCGCCGCTTTGCCGCAGCGTCCGAATCTCGCCGCGCTCTATAACATCGTTGCATGCGTCTACGGTCGCTGGTTCGAAGTGGACGAGGACGGCGCGAAGACCGCTCTGCTTGCGCGCCACGAGCCGTACTTGAAACACGCGGCCCGCCACGGGCTGCTGGCAACATGGGGCGCCGCGGATCCGCAGGGCGCGCTTGCGTGGCTGGGCGCCCATCCCGATTTGAACGAGCACGGCTTCGCCATGATGAACGTCTTCCGCGGCTGGGCGCACCGCGATCCGCGCGCTGCCGCTGACGGCGCGCTTGCCGTCGCCGAGGAAAACCGCGGCGCCGCCGTTCATGCCGCGCTGCAAACATGGGCCGCCACGCCGCAGGAAACCCAAAGCGCGGTGGGCTGGGTGAATGCGATGATCGACGACGGGCTTCGTCACAAGGCCTCGTCCACGCTCGTCAGCGCCATGCGCGACTGGCCGATGGAAGTCGCCATTTCCACGTCGCTGCTCATCGAAGACGCCGAAGCCCGCACCGAAGGCATCGAGCTGCCGATGCGGCTCACGGCCATCCGGGACGAGGAAGGCGCCGTACGCGTCGCGGCGGCCTTTCGCGAGCTGCCGCCCGAACGTCAGGATCCCGGTATCGCGGGACGCCTCGTCGACTCCGTGGCACTGCACAGCGGATTGGTGATCGCGCGCGCTTTCCTTGATGAATTGCCGGAAAGCCCCGCGCGCGAGGAAGCCTGCGAGCGCTTTGCCGCCATCGCCGCACAGCAGGGAAATTTCGCCGAAGCCGCGCCCTACGCCGCGCGCCTGCCGCTGGAAAGCGGGGCCACGCGCATGGACCTCTTCGCCGCGCAATGGGCCATGCGGGACGCCGCGGCCGCGGAGGCGTGGGTGCGCTCGTTGCCGGAAGGGCCGCATCGCCGGAGAGCGGAAGAAGGTCTCGCCCTGGCAACTGGGCTCCACAACACCCGCAGCCGCTGAACCGCATGAATTACAGTTTCCGCCGCGCCGTCGCCTTCCTGCCCGCCGCCGTGCTGGGCCTGGCCCTCGGACTGGCCGTCAATGCCTGGCGCCATCGCCGTGCCGTCGAGACGTCACCGCCGCCGGCCGCATCGCCTCCGAGCCAAACGGCATCGCAGCCGCAAGCCGCACCCGAACCCGACGAAACCACCGAACTACCGATCGATGACGCCGCGGAATTTGTGCGCCGGTTCAGCGGCGGCCGGAACCCATCGCCATTGCGCAGCCGCCTGGACCGGGAAACGCTCGTCGCCAGCCTCACGCCCGACGCTTTCCTCGCCATGGTGCGCGATGGCGTCGCGCCGCCCGCCCTCTGGGAATCCGAAGCCCTTCGTGAGCGGTTCCGTGTTTGGGCCGGCGCGGATCGCCAAAGTTTTCTTGATATTGCGCTCCAACTACCTGAAACCGCTTCCCGCGTCTGTCTGGATGCGGCCTTCAAAGGACTTACCGCGGACGAGTGCCGCGCGTTCATGACAGGCTGGGCGGGGCTGTCGCCACACATGCGCGAAATGCTTTTCCAAAAAGCCGCCGCCGCCGTGGCGCGCACGGATCCCGCCGGCGCGCTCGCTCTGCTGGATGAGCTGCCCTTGAGCGAACGCGAGAGGGATTCCGTCACCACCTCGACCTTCGCCGCGCTGCTCGACGGCCTGAAGGAAAAGCCCGCCGAGTGGTCGCGGATGTTCCAGTTGATCCTCGACACCGCTCAAGAACAACCGGCCGACAGAATGCACCGCTTCATCGGGGACGCCCTCCGCGGCATTCCGGCGGGGCGCGCCGCGGAGGCCTGGCCCGTCATCCGCGACGCCGGCATGGAGGCGCCGATCCAGCGCGAATTCCTCGGAAATTGGGCGCACAGCGACCCGGACGCCGCGCTCGCCATGACCGTGGAGCAATTCCCGTCCGCGAATGCCGACTGGGAAACGCAGCGCCTCTACGAAAACCTGGCCACGCGGTCCGCGGTGCACCTGCAGTTGCTCGACGAAAACAACAACCGCGACCCCGCGGCCTGGCTGGCACTGGCGGAAAACGTGCCGCCCGGGTCGGGACGCGATGCCTTCATGGCCGGCCTCACGAGTCAGGCCGCGTCGGGAAATCCCGCGCTCGCCGCGCAACTCCTGCCTCACGTCTCGGAGGAGCACCGTGCGCAGACCATTAATATGATCGCCGAATTGTGGACGGCGCGCGATGCCGTCGCCGCCAGCGAGTGGGTGTTTTCTCTGCCTGCTGGAGCCGAGCGCGACCGGGCCGTCGGCGGATTCGCACGGCGGCTCGCCGAGTCCGACCCCGAACGCGCCGCGCAGTGGGCCGTCACGATTCAGGATGACTCAAGCCGCCGCAGCGCCCTGCAAAAAGTGCATCAGACATGGCAGCGACTCGATGCCGCCGCCGCCGCGCACTGGCTGCAATCGGAATCGCGTCTCACGCCGCAGGATCATGCGGCGCTGGAAACCAGCCGTCCATGACGGACCGCTGCCGGCTCCGGCTGAAGCGGGCCCATCTCAACGCGCTCGCTCAACAGCTTCTTTGAACTGGCTCATGATCGGGGTTTCCTGAAAGGGCGTGGCTTCCGCTGGCGGACGAACGGAGGCCGTGGGACAATCCGGGGTCGCCGGCCTCGACGATGGACGGACGATTCGTTCGTTGGCGGGACGGCGCCGGACTTTTGCGTGAAACCATGAAAGAGTTGTCAGTCCAGAGATCCGAAACCCGCCGCCTGGCGCCGGGCGGCGCGGGGGCGGCGTGCCTGGCGGTGGTCGCATTTATTCTCGGCGCGTGCGCGGGTCCGGCGATCAGCGATGAGGAATGGGAAAAACGAACGATGCGCGTGCTTCAGGGGCGCAAAGCGGCGAGCCAGTTGGCGGTAGGGCGTGACAGGATCGCCAAAGTGCCGGCCGACCGGTACGTGAACGCGCGCACCCCGCTGCTGCTGGCCGGGGAGGGGCGTGTCACAACCCGGCCTGCGCCGAACGGACGCTCGACGATCGTCGGCTGGAAACTGCGCCCGGGCCGGAGCGGCGGCATCGGGCTTTCAAGCGCAACAGCCATCACAGCGGACGGGTATTACCTCACGGCGGCGCATGCGCTTGACTCGGCGCGCCTGCGATTGGTCCGGTCGGGCCGCGGAGGCGAGGAAGTGGTACGGGTACGGGTGGTGTGGAAAGGCGATCCCGAGCGCGGCGGGCCGGATCTCGCGCTCATCCACGTGCCGGGCCACGATCAGCCACACTTTCCGCTCGCCGAACTGCCAGCCAGGCCGGGCCGGCTCCGCGTGTGGACCGCCGGCTTCGGCGACCTCCGCCAGAACCAGACACGGGCGTGGCTGCGCGCCGCGGGTCCGTGGCAGCAGACTCCCGACGGTTGCACGTGGCGCCTCGTCGAACACACCGCGCCTCTGATGCGCGGCGACAGCGGGGGGCCGCTCGTCGATCGCGACGGGCGCCTGCTCGGCATCAACACCGAGTTCTTCGTCCAGCCGGCCAGCCTGCTCGGAGTCGACCACCTTCGCGTGTACCGGCCCACCGCCGTCGCTCCGGATCCTCAATGGCTGCAATCGCTCATCGAACGCGACCGGAACTCGCACAGGCGGCAATCGCGTTGAACTCGATTTGCGGTCCATGTGCCGCCCCGATCATTCATCATCGAGACGCTCGCCCATGGCCTCCTCTCCATCGAGAATTGAATGATGGAGCGGGCCTTCAGCCCTTTATCATGCGTGGCGGCCATTTCCTGGGGCGATGCCCCAGGCTGGTATGGGGCCGGGCCGTTGGCCCTGGGGATGCAGAGAAGCATTCCGCTCTTGGCTTCGCGGTTCCGCCTGAAGGCGGGACTCCAACCCAACGTCGTTCCGCACAGCTTTTGAGTTGGAGTACCGGCTTCAGCCGGGCGCGAAGCCTGGTGCGAACAGAACGTTCCGCAAAACGCTTCGCGTTTCCGTCCGAAGGCGGGACTCCAACCCGACGGTTTCCGGTATCCGTGCAGTACTCTTGCACGGCGTGCGACGTGCGGCAGTATGGCGCCATGGCAACGCAGGATCTGGCTGAGGTGTCGATCGTTCCGGTGACCTTGGTCGGCGGGCGTGTTGTCGCGGATCAGGATGCGGCTGCCTGGCGCGAGGCGATCGACGCGGGAAAAATCGTGATTTTCCGCGGAGCGCTGGCGCCGGACGCGATGGTCTCGCTGCGGCGCGCGCTGCTGGCCTGGGGTGAGGTGGTGCCGCCGATCCCTCCCGGCGTGAGCGCGAGCCAGCCGGGACTGGAGTTTCACCGGATCGACGACGGCACGGCGCCGACGTCGCTGCCGCACATCTTTCATCAATTCGGATTCGCCACGGGAAAGGCGCTGCCCGATCCGCTGGCCGCTGAGGTCCGGGCGCTGCGGCACCTGCTGCTTGACTGGCAGAACCGGCTGGCGGACACGGCGTTCGATCTGGACGACGAGGATTTCCGGTTCAAGGCGATGCGGCACCCGCGGGGAGGCGGGCACCTGGTGCCGCACCGGCATCCGTACCTGCCGCAGAAAGTGGCGATATTCCTGAATCTCTCGGAGCCCGGCCGCGATTATGCGAATGGCGCGGCGGTCTTTCGCAACGCCTCCGGCTGGGTGGATACGTTCGCCGATTTCCGCTGCGGCGACCTGCTGTGCTGGCGATACGACCTGGTGCACGGCATCAGCAAGGTGGAGCCCGAATCCGCGCTGACCTGGCAGGGCGATGACGGCCTGTGGATCGCGGCGATGGAACGGTTCGAGACACACCCTCGTTCGAAGACTGTATGAAAGCCGGTCCGATCAGGCCGTTGAAACTGCTCGTGCCGGACCTGCCCGGTCCCGAGGCCCTGCTCCCCTGGCTGCGGCGCATCGACGCCGCGCGGACGTACACGAACTTCGGCCCGCTGAGCGGCGAACTCGAAGCGCTCCTCGCGGCGCGCTGGAGCCGGAAACAGACCGTGGCAGTGACGACGCTGGCCTCGGGCACCGCGGCGCTGTCGCTCGCGCTCGCGGCGCTCGACCTGCCGCCCGGATCGCGCGTCCTGGTGCCGGCGCTCACGTTTCCCGGCACGGCGGCGGCAGTGGTGGCCGCCGGCCTGAAACCGGTCCTCGGCGCGGTGGACGATGCCACATGGATGCTCACCCCTGAACTCGCCGGGCGGGCGGCCGCGGCGGGCGTGCAGGCGGCGGTACCGGTGGCAGTTTTCGGCCGGCCGGTGCCCGTGGAACCGTGGGACGCATTGACGGCGCGGAGCGGCCTGCACGTCGTGGTGGATGCCGCCGGGGCCATCGGCGATCAGGAAGTCGGCCGCACGACCGGAGTGGCCGTCAGTTTGCACGCCACAAAACCGCTGCCGGCGGGCGAAGGCGGCCTCTTCGCGGCGGCGGACGCGGACTGGGTGCTGCGCGTCCGCCAGCGCTCGAACTTCGGATTCATCGACGGCCTGACCGCCTGGCCGTCCGGAAACGCCAAGCTCAGCGAGTACCATGCGGCGGTCGCGCTGGCAGGCTGGGAAACCTGGCCGCGGCGGGCGTGGCGGTTGCGGCGGCTGGCGGCGGCCTACGCGCGGTGTCTCGCGCGGCTTGCCGGGCGCGTGGAGCTTCCCGGCGCGCATCGCCCGTGGGTGCGCGCCACCATGGTCGTGCGGCTGAGCCAGGGGGTGCCGCCGGATTTGATGTCGTCGCTGGATTACGCCGGAATCCCGACGCGGCGCTGGTACCATCCGCCGCTCACCGGGCATCCGGCATACGCCGCCTGCGAATCATTCGGAGACACGCAGGCCACGGCGAAACTGGCGGAAGGGCTGCTCGGCCTTCCATTTCACAGCGGCCTCGGGACGGCGGATGTCGAACGCGTGGTCGCATCCCTGGACTCGCTCATCCCATGAAGCTGGCCATCATGCAGCCCTACGCCTTTCCGTACCTCGGCTACTTCCAACTGATGAACTCGGCCGACCGGTTCGTGCTGCTCGACGACGTGACGTTCATCAAACAAGGATGGATCAACCGCAACCGGATCCTCGGGCCGCACGGACCGCTCCGGATCACGCTGCCGGTCGAGGGCGCCAGCTCGCACCGCCGGATCTGCGATCTCCGGCTCGCGGAAAACCCGCCGTGGCGCGACAAACTCCTGCGCACCGTGGAACAGGCGTATCGTCGCGCCACACAATTCGACCGTGTCTGGCCGCTCGTCGAAACCATCCTGCGCCATCCGGACCGCCGCCTCTCGCACTGGCTCCGGCACTCGCTCGAACTGACCGCCGCCGCACTCGGCATCACCACGCCCATGGTGTCCGCCGCCGAGGCGCACCCCGCCGGCGCGGCCCGGGGCCTGGAGCGCGTGCTCGAAATCTGCGGGCGGGAAGGAGCCTCGGATTACATCAACGCCGAGGGCGGCCGCGCGCTGTACACGGCCGCGGCGTTCGCCGGTCGCGGATTGCGGCTGCACTTTCTCGACCATGTGCCACTGCCTTATCCCCAGCGCGGCGGCCCCTTCGTCGAAAGGCTTTCGGTCATCGATACACTCATGCACAACGCGCCCGCCGCGTTGAAAACCCGGCTCGCAAGCTGCCGCGTCGCGCCCTCCACGCCCTCCACGCCCTCCGCGCCCTCCGGCGGCGGCGAAATCCCGGCCGCGCCCGCCCCCGTCCCCATCTCATCCTGATCCCCATCCCATGGCCCGTGTCATCATCTTCGGAAAACGCGACTACGCCGAGCAGGCGCAGTATTACCTGACCCACGACTCGCCGCATGAGGTCGCCGCCTTCTGCGTCACCGCGGACCAGTGTGACAGCCCCGGCGTCTTTGGCCGCCCGCTGGTCGCGTTCGAGGAAGTGGCGGCGAAATACCCGCCGGGCGACTTCCATTTTTTCGCCCCGATGAGCGGCCGTTCGATGAACCGTGTGCGCGAGCGGTTTTATCGGGCGGCGAAAGCGCTCGGTTATCCCTTCGTCAGCTACGTCAGTTCCCGTTCCACCGTTTGCCACGATCAGATCGGGGAAAACTGCTTCATTCTGGAGGAATGCAGCATCCAGCCGTTCGGCCGCATCGGCGACAACGTGATGATCTGGTGCAACGTACACGTCGGCCATCACAGCGTCATCGGCGACCACGCCACCCTCATCTCCGGCGTCGTGGTCTGCGGGCGCTGCCACGTCGGGCCATGGAGTTACCTCAGCGCCAACTGCGTGATCAACGACACCGTGCATCTCGCCGAAGGTACGCTGGCCGGCATCTCGGCGGTCGTGAAGACGGAAACCGAACCCTGGGGCATCTACACCGGCGATCCCGCAAGACGGCGGCGCGTGCGCAGCGACCGCTTCGAGTTTCTATGAGGATGCGGAAGATGCGGTCGCGCCACCCGCGCCACCCGCGACCGGCTTCGTCGGCTTCGTCGGCTTCGTCGCTTTCGTCGGCTGCTCGGGTGGCGGCGGCGGCGGCGGCGGCGCCGGTCGCGGCGGACGCCGGTCGAATCGCGCGCGGCGGCCGCGATCGGCAGCCGGCACCACTTCGCGGGCGGCCGCCCGGAATTCGTGAAACCGGCGCACCGTGAGTTCGGGATCGTACTGGAATCCCCACTTCTTCTTGCGGTCCAGCTCCCTGAGCCGCTCGCCCAGCTCGGCATGGCGCGTGGTCAGGTAGTCGAGCCCGAGGTTCTTGTAGTGCAGCATCACCACTTCCTGGCGGTCCGGAAAGAATACGCGTCCTTGCGGCGCGGCGGTGTGGCGCGCCATCGCGAATCCCGAATGCGTGATGGCGTCCGGGTTGAAAAACGACGGCTTGTCGTAGTGCGGCACGCGCGCGCCATGGCGGATGGTGCGTGGCAGGTCGTCATCCGGCGCCGGAAACGTATCACTGACCATTTCGTAGCCGCGCGTCGGGATGAACGTGATCCCCCGCCGCCGGCAGGCCGCCAGGTACCACGGCAGATCGGGATGATAAAAGAACTCGTCGATGTTGCAGACAGCCACCCAGTCGGCCTGGCCACGGCTGCAATGCCAGAAACCATTGACCTGTTCGAAGGCGGCCTGGCAGAGCGAATCCCCCTCGAGCACAAGCGGCAGCACGGTCACTCGCGGATGCGAGGCCAGGATTTCAAGCGACCGGTCGGTCGAGCCGTTGTCATGGATGAAGTACCGGTCGACCACCTTGTCATAATGGCGGAAGAAGAACGGCAGCATGCGTTCCTCGTTCCAGCATGACGCGTGCAGATGAACCTTCATGTGACGATCTCCCGGCAGCCGCTCCGCCCCGCCAGGCGCTCCTCGCGCCTCCGTCCACTCGGCCGCCTTTCCCGCCTCAGTCCACCTCGGCCCGTAGCTCGATCGGCACGACCTTCTGGCCGTACGGGCGGCCGGTGTACTCGCTCAGCGGGCGGAAAATGCGGTTGTCGCTCCACTGTTCGAGCACGTGCGCGGTCCAGCCGGCCATCCGTGAAATCGCGAAGATCGGCGTGAACAGGTCGGTGGGCAGCCCCAGGCTGTGGTAGACGGTGGCGCTGTAGAAATCGACGTTCGCGTTGAGGTTTTTCTTCTCGCGCATCAGTTCGGCGATGCGCTCGCTCATCTGAATCCATTTCGGCTCGCCGAGGCGCTCGGTGAGCTTGATGGCCATGGCACGCAGATGCGGCGCGCGCGGATCGAGCACCTTGTACACGCGGTGGCCGATCCCCATGATCTTCTTCTTCTGGGCGAGCGCTTCCTCGACCCAGGCGTCCACCTTGTCCGGCGTGCCGATTTCCTCGAGCATCTGGATGACGCCTTCGTTGGCGCCGCCGTGCAGCGGCCCCTTGAGCGCTCCGATGGCGGCGCTGATGGCGGAATACATGTCGCTCAGCGTCGAGGCGACCACGCGCGCGGTGAACGTGCTCGCATTGAACCCGTGCTCGGCGTGGAGCACGTAGGCGACGTCCAGCGTCTCCGCGGCCTCGGCCGCCGGCTCCTCTCCGGTCACCAGATACAGAAAATGCGCGGCCTCGCCCAGATCTTTCCGGATCGGCGGCAACGACAACCCCTGCCGCGCGCGATGGAAATACGCCGCCACGATCCCGATCTGCGCGACCAGGCGGATGGCGGTCGCCAGCGCCTCGCCCATCACCAGGTCGTAGCGCGTCGTGTCGTACGTCCCGAGCATCGAAACCGCGGTGCGCATCACGTCGATCGGCCGCGCGTTTTTCGGGGCGCTCCTGAGGTAATCGATCACTCCCTGCGGCAGTTCGCGCTCGGCGCGCAGGGCGGTCGTCAGGCTGGCCAGCTCGGAGACCGTGGGCAGGCGGTTGTGGAAGAGGAGATGGACGACCTCCTCGAAGGACACCTTGCCGGACAGCTCGTCGATGTCGTATCCGCAGTAAAGCAGGATGCCGTCCTGGCCGCGCACGTCCCCGATCCGGGATTCAGCGGCTATGATTCCTTCGAGTCCTTTGGCGATTACGGGCATGGCTGTGTATGGGGGATGCTGGAGGGATGGGTGAAATGATCGGGGCTCTCATTCCTAAATAAAAATGAATGGCCCCTTGTCTAGCGCTTCCGGTCAAAGATTCGGCCCCGTCGTTTTGCGCCGGACGCGCGCGGGCCGGCGGCTTCGTCCACACTTCCCCTTGTCTGTCGCGGGGATTCTCCGACGATGGGCGGCGTGATTCCCGATCCGCCCGCCTCCTCTTATGGCAGCGCCGCCGGCACTCCGTCGCCGGCGGTCGACGTCTCGCTGCGGCCGCCGGGGTTCAGTGATTTTGTAGGCCAGGCGAAGGTGAAAGAAGTGCTGCTCATGCGGCAGCAGGCGGCGTTGCAGCGCGAGGACGTGGTCGAGCACGTCCTGCTTTCCGGGCCGCCAGGCCTCGGGAAAACCACGCTCGCCCACATCATCGCCACCACCGCCGGATCCCGCATCCACACGACCAGCGGCCCGCAGATCGAAAAAGCGGGCGACCTCGCCGGCATCCTCACCAACCTCCAAAAGGGCGACGTCCTTTTCATCGACGAAATCCACCGCCTCCATCCCGCCGTCGAGGAGTACCTCTATCCCGCCATGGAGGACTACAAACTGGACATCATCATCGACTCCGGCCCCAACGCCCGCTCGATCCAGTTGCCCCTGCCGCGATTCACCATGGTCGGCGCCACCACCCGCGCCGGCATGCTCACTGCCCCGCTCCGCTCCCGCTTCCGCATCAACCTGCGCTTCGATTATTACTCGATCGACGACCTCGCCGCCATCATCCAGCGCTCCGCCGGACTGCTCGCAATCCCGGTCGAGCCGGCCGGCGCGCGCGAAATCGCCACCCGCTCGCGTGGCACACCGCGCCATGCCAACAACCTCCTCCTCCACGCCCGCGACTACGCCCAGGTCCGCGCCGGCGGCACAATCACCCGCGAAGTCGCCGACGCCGCCCTCACCATGATCGATGTCGATCACGACGGACTCGACGAAATGGACAAGCGCATCCTCGAAGCCATCATCCACAAGTTCGACGGCGGGCCGGTCGGGCTGAACTCCGTCGGCGTGGCGGTCGGCGAAGACGCGACCACGATCGAGGAAGTGCATGAGCCGTTTCTCATCATGCAGGGGTTCCTGAAACGCACCCCGCGCGGCCGCGAGGCCCTGCCCGCCGCCTACACCAAAATCGGCGCCTCCATGACAAAACGCCCCGCCCCCGCGCAACCCGAACTGGAATTGTAGCCGCCGGGAGTGGATCGTGCTTCGGTGCGCGCCCTGCTCTGCGCCCCGAAAGCGGTTCTCGTCTTGCCGTCAAGACTCGCCCTCTGAGCCGGGAACGCGCCCGATGGTCCGGAGCCCGCCGCGCATGCCTGGTCCGCATCGCCGCCCGGTCCGCGGGAAAGGTGGCGGTCGAATCCCTGTCCTGATGATCGGCGGGCTCCGGAGTTCCGTCGGGAACTTCGGTTCGATCGACTACAGGTTTCCCCCATGCCAGCGGTCCGCCTGGTCCGGAGAGGTCGAAAGACGGCGCGGGAGAGTAGCTCAATACGCTGATAATCAATATATTGTAGAATCAATCGACCCGCGCGGCGCCACCGTGCGGCGGCCGCCACGTCGCGACACAATTCTCGATCCGCATGGAATCCGCACGAATCGTCATGTTCGCGGCATTTTCGCGTTGACGGGGGAAAGGGAATCCATTAGTTCTCCTCCCGCTTTGCACC
>CAZYHO010000036.1:0-7285 GCA_964647495.1 uncultured Akkermansia sp.
CGGCGGGCGGGACGCGCCGCCCTACCCGAGAACCGGATCATGCTGCGCTGGCATCGTTTTCCATGAAGTCAGCACGAATTCATGAATCTTTTTTGACCTCGATCACGATGTCATTCTCGATTTCCTGACAGATACGCTGCATGCCGTGAGAGACGGCGGTCAGGACGGGCTGAGGGTATAGCTTTGTTTGCCGTCTTTCATGGACCAGCCGCGGGCGGTGAGGTCGGCGCGGAGGGCGTCGGCGGCGGCCCAGTCTTTGGCGGTGCGGGCGGCCCAGCGTTTTTCGGCGAGGGCGCGGATGTCGGGCGGGACGTCGGCCGCGGCGTCGTCGGGAACGGCTGGGAGGGAGAGGCCGAGCGCGCCGGTGACGAGGAACTGCAGGCCGGCGAGGATGGCGGCGGCATCGGCGGGGGCCAAGGCGGCCGGGGCGGTGTCGTTGAGCAGGGTGAAGAGCTGGCCGAGCGCCTTCGGGACGTTGAGGTCGTCGAGGAGCGCTTCCCAGGCCGGCTGGACCGGCGGGGTCGGGCGGGGCGGTGTGGTGGATTCGCCGGCGGCGCGGCTTTCGAGGGCGGCGGCGAATTTCGCGAGGCGCGCGAGGGCCGAGCGGGCGCCGGCGAGGTTGTCGAGGGTGAAATTGAGCGGCTGGCGGTAATGACCGTTGAGGAGGACCCAGCGGACGGCCATGGCGTCGTGCCCCATGGCCGCCAATTGGTCCAGGGTGTACAGATTGCCGAGCGACTTCGACATCTTGCGGCCGTCGACGAGCAGGTGGGCGATGTGGAACCAATGCGCGCAGAGAGGGCGGCCGGTGCAGCATTCGCTCTGCGCGATCTCGTTCTCGTGGTGCGGAAACACGAGGTCCACGCCGCCCGAATGCA
Organism: uncultured Akkermansia sp.; assembly: GCA_964647495.1. Classification (GTDB taxonomy): domain Bacteria; phylum Verrucomicrobiota; class Verrucomicrobiia; order Verrucomicrobiales; family V1-33; genus CAJBME01. The sequence continues at coordinate 879 of CAZYHO010000036.1, forward strand.
GATCGAATGTCTCGCCGAGATACTCGAGCGCCATCGCCGAACACTCGAGGTGCCAGCCCGGCCGCCCGTCGCCCCACGGGCTTGGCCAGAAATTCGCGCCGTCCTCCGGTTTCCGCGCTTTCCACAGGACGAAGTCGGCCACGCCTTCCTTGTCGCTCTCGTATTCGTCGGCGGCCACCGCGGCGCCGAGCTTCAGTTCGCGCGTGTCCAGGTGCGACAGCCGTCCGTAGGCCGGGAAGCTGGCGAGTTTGAAATAGACCGATCCGTCCTCCACGGGATAGGCATGGCCGCTCGCGAGCAGTCTCTCTATCATCGCGATCTGCTGCGGGATATGCGAGACGGCGCTTGGCTCGACGTGCGGCGCCAGGCAGCCGAGCGCCGCGCAGTCGGAGCGGAATTTGTCGCGCCACACCGCCGTGAAATCGGAGAGCGTGCGTCCCTCCGACTGGGCGCCGCGGATCGTCTTGTCATCGACGTCGGTCAGGTTGCGCACGTGGCGGGTGGCCAGGCCGGTGGCTTCGACGACGCGGCGGAAGACATCCTGCATGACGAAGGTCCGGAAATTGCCGATGTGAGCCGGGCCGTACACGGTCGGCCCGCAGCAATAGAACCGCAGCGATTGCCCGTCGAGCGGGACGACCGGGCGGAGCGAGCGGCTGAGCGTGTCGTGGAGGTGCAGTTTCATGCGGCGGGCGGCCGGAACCGCCCGCCCGGTCCATGGCGCGGGACGGCGGGTTTGGCAAGGCGCGGGCTGCGTGGTGATTTTTGAGCGGCGGGCATGGGCAAGCCCGGGAAGAGAGAATATCTGTTTCGGGAGCGCCCGGTTCCTGCTATGGCTCGGAGATATGAATGAGCCGACGCCACCGCCCCCTCCGCCACCGCCACCGGAACTGCCGCTGGCCACGCCGCCGGATTTCCCGGCGCAAGGCGCGCCGGCACCCGGGCCCCCTCCGCCACCGCAGCCGCCGCCCGTTGCGCCGTCCGTCGTGCCGCCCGCCCCAGACCTGACGATGCCTCAGCCGCCGCCGTACATGCCTGTGCCGCAGGGGGAATCGCAGTTCGCCTCCGATCGCGGCACCTCGAATGTGCTGTTGTACCTGGGCATCGGGTGCGGCGCGCTGGTGCTGCTGGTGATCGCGGCCGGGGTCGGCATTGGCGTCTGGGGTTACAGCAAGGCGAGCCATTTCGTCTCGGAATTCCAGGCGAATCCGGAGAGATTCGCCGCCGAGATGATCGTGAATATGGATCCCGACCTGGAATTGGTCGCTTCCAACGACGCCACCGGCGAAATCACCATCCACAAGAAGAGCAGCGGTGAAACGCTGACGCTTTCCTACAGCGATGTCGCCGAAGGCAAATTGACCGTGAGCACGAAAGGCCCGGACGGCACGACGACCGCACACATCGGAACCGGGCAGGACGCGCCGGCGTGGTTTCCGGTGATGGAGGGGCTCACCATTTCCGGCTCGTTGAGCCAGGCGGCGAATGGCGTCGAGACAATCCACCTGTCCGGGTCCACCGACACCACCCTCGAGGAGGTGACCACCTATTACAGCGACGAACTCGACAAACTCGGCTTCACCATATCGAGGCAATCCCAGACCGCCGGCGCCATGGTCGTCGAACGCATCGAGGCCGTCGACGAGGCCGGCGGCCGGCGCGTGACGCTCACCATTTCGCGGCAGCCGTCCCGGAGCCAGACCGGTGTCGTGGTGATGATCGAAGGCCCCGCCACCCCGTGAGCCACAGGATTCAAGGATCGGAGGAAACCCGACTTGTGCGCCGGTCCTTCGCCGCGCATTGTCAACGCATGTGCCTGGTCCGCCCCTTGGTTGCCTGTTTCCGCCGGCGTGCGGGCGCAAGCCTCGTTGCAATGGCCATGTGGGGCTGGGCCGCGTGCTCGTGGTCGAGTGCGCTGACCGTGGAGGAGGCATGGAAGGCGCTGCGCACCGGGGATCCCGCCGCCGCTTTGAAGGCCGCTGAAGCCGAGCTGGCCGATGCGGCGTTCAACGAGGATGAGTGGCATCTGATCAAAATCGAGGCGCTGTTGACGACCGGCGCCTATCCCGAAGCGAAGACCGCCGCGACCGCGGCCTACGAGTATGATTCCGGTGATCTGCGCATCCAGTGGGCCAACCGCGCCGCGGCCCTGGCCAACGGCCAGGTCGAGGAGGCCGCGCTCGTCCCGGAAACGATCGAGAGCCTGATGATACGGCGGAGCGGGGCGTATCGCGACGCGGCGAGCATCATCATTTTCGGCCAGGCGATGTTGCTGCGCGGCGCCGACCCGAAACTCATCCTCGACAAGGTCTTCAGCGTCGCGCAGAAGGCCGATCCGAAAGCCCGCGAGCCGTACTTCGCGCGCGGCCGGCTCGCGCTGGAGAAAAACGACGCCGCCCTGGCTGCCCGCGCGTTCCAGGAAGGGCTCAAGGAGTTTCCCGAGGATCCCGATTTCCACCACGGGCTGGCCGAGGCCTATGCCTCCAGCGATCGCGCCGCCATGGGAGCGGCCATCGAGGCCGCGTTCGCCATCAACCCGAATCACATCCCGAGCCTGCTCAGGTCCGCCGACCATAAAATCGACGCCGAGGAGTACACCGATGCCGAGGCGCTGCTCGCCCGCGTGTTCGCGGTCAACCCGCACCACCCCGAGGCCTGGGCCTACCGCGCCGTGCTCGCCCACCTGCGCAACGATGCCGACGCCGAAGCGGAAGCGCGCGCCAAGGCGCTCGAATTCTGGAAAACCAATCCGCGCGTCGACCATCTGATCGGCCGCAAGCTCTCGCAGAAGTACCGCTTCGCCGAAGGAGCGGCGCGGCAACGGCGGGCGCTCGACTTCGACACCACGTACCTCCCGGCCAAGGCGCAGCTCGCCAGCGACCTGCTGCGGCTCGGCGAGGAGGACGAAGGCTGGACGCTCGCGGGGCAGGTGCACACCGAGGACGGCTATGACGTCGCCGCCTTCAACCTCATGACGCTGCGCGACACGATGCAGGCGCGCTTCACGATGCTGAAGACCGAAAACTTCACCCTGCGCATGGCCGCCGGCGAAGCTCCGATCTACGGCCAGAGCGCGCTCGACCTGCTCGAAGCGGCGCGCCGCACGCTCGGCCCGAAGTACGGCGTGGACGTGACGCGCCCGACCATCGTCGAGATTTTCCCGGAGCAGAAGGACTTCGGCGTGCGGACATTCGGCATGCCGGACAACCCCGGCTATCTTGGCGTCTGTTTCGGAAGGGTGGTCACCGCCAACAGCCCCGCCGCCTACAAAGGCCGCCCGGTCAATTGGGAAGCCGTCCTCTGGCATGAGTTCTGCCACACCGTCACCCTCCAGGCGACCCGCAACCGCATGCCCCGCTGGCTCAGCGAAGGCATCTCGGTCTACGAAGAGCGGCAGGCCGACCCCTCCTGGGGCGAGCACATGACGCCGCGTTACCGCGAAATGATCACCGGCGGCGAGATGGCGCCGGTCGGCGAACTCAGCGGCGCTTTCCTCTCGCCCAAGAGCCCGATCCACCTCCAGTTCGCGTATTTCCAGTCGTACCTCGTCGTCGAGTTCATCATCGACCGCCATGGCTTCGACGCGCTCAAGGCGGTGCTCGCCGACCTGGGCGAAGGCATTCCGATCAACGATTCGCTCGCCCGCCGCGTCGCCCCGCTCGAAACACTCGAGGCTGAGTTCGCCGAGCACGCCCGCCGCCTCGCCGACGCGCTTTCGCCCGGCCTCGACTGGACCAAACCCGACATCGAACTCCTCCTTCCGGGATCCGATGACGAGTTCGACGCGTGGGCCGCCCAGCGCCCGGACAATTATTTCTCGCTGCAACGCCGCGCCACCCGCGCCATCGACGCCAAAGACTGGGCCGCCGCGAAGGAGCCGCTGCTCCGCCTGATCGCGCTCTTCCCCAGCCAGACCGGCGCGGAAAGCGCCCACGCCCAGATCGCGCTCGTGCACCGCGAACTCGGCGAGTCCGCGGAGGAATTGGCCGCGCTGCGAACCCTCGCCGCCCTCGACGGCGCCGCGCCCGATGTCTACCAACGCGTCATCGAACTCGCCACCGCCGCCGGGGACTGGGAGGAGGTCGCCCGCCAGGCGCGCCGCTTCCTCGCCGTCAATCCGCTTATCCCCGCGCCGCACCGCGCCCTGGCCGCCGCCGCCGACCACACGGGCGCCGCGAGTGTGGGCGTGGCCGCCTGGCGCACGCTGGTCGCGCTCGACCCGCCCAATCCCGCCGATGCGCATTTCCAATTCGCCCGGTGGCTCCATCGCACCGGCGATCCCGAGGCGCGGCGCCAGGTGCTCATGGCGCTCGAGGAGGCGCCGCGCCACCGCGCCGCCCTGCGCCTCTTGCTCGACATCCGCGGCACGGACGCTGCTGGCAATCCGCCGACACCCGCTCCGCCTCCCGGTCCGCCGCCGGCCCCGCCCGGCTCGCCGCCCGTGGCGCCGGACGCCCCCCCGGACGAGCCATCCACACCCACACCCTCGGCTCCCTGACCATGACTCGCCGCCCCATGACTCGCCGCTCCCTCATCGTCGTGCTCCTGCTCTCGCTCGGGGCCGTCGCTTTCGCTCAATGGGAAGGCCGCCGCGGCAACCGGGGCGGCGGCGGACGCGGTTTTGGCGGCCGCGGTGGCTACGGCGAAGACATTCGCACCGCCCGCGAGGTGCCATCCGACAGCACCGGCACACCGGTCTGGGAAAACCCGCGCGATTTCAAACACGACGTCTTCACGTTCGTGCGCATCCGTTACGACAACGGAGGTGGCTGGGGATACGCGCGCGGCGGCGGTTGGCGCGTCGACCTGCCTGACAGCGACCTGAACCTCTCCTACCGCCTCCAGCAGATGACATCCATGCGCGTCGACCCGGACGGCCGCATCATCCGCCTCACCGATCCGGAACTCACCGACTTCCCGTTCATTTACATCGTCGAGCCCGGCCGCCTCGGCTTCAGCGACGAAGAGGCCGCCGCCCTGCGCGCCTACCTCCTCAACGGCGGCTTCCTCATGTTCGATGATTTCTGGGGCGAGGATGCCTGGGAGAACGTCGAGATCGAAATGAAACGCGTGTTCCCCGACCGCTCGTTCTTCGAACTGCCGCTGACTCATGAACTCTACCAGCGCCCGTTCCTCATCAAGGAAAAGGGACAGGTGCCCGCCATCAACCTCGGCATAGACAGCGAGCGCCACGGCATCACCTGGGAGCAACCCGACGCCCAGGAAGTCCATCACCGCGGAATCGTCGACGACCAGAACCGCCTCATGGTAATCGCCACCCACAACACCGATAACGGCGATGGCTGGGAGCGCGAAGGCGAAAGCGACTACTACTTCCACAACTTCTCCGAAAAGATCGCCTATCCGCTGGCCATCAACATCGTTTTCTACGTCATGACCCACTGAATGAGCGATCAACCCATCTCCGACACGCCGCTTCCCCCCGGCCCCGACACCCTGGCCCGCCTGCTCGAGGGCCGCGAAAAACTATCCGCCGAACTCGCCAAAGTCATCGTCGGCCAGGAAGAGGTCATCGAACACCTCCTGCTGGCGCTGCTTGCCGGCGGCCATTGCCTCATCACCGGCGCTCCCGGCCTCGCGAAGACGCTGCTGGTCAAATCGATCGCGCAGATCTTCGCGCTCGATTTCCAGCGCATCCAGTTCACACCGGACCTCATGCCCGCCGATATCACCGGCACCGAAATCCTCCAGGATTCCGATGCCGGCAGGCGCCTCTCCTTTGTCCCCGGCCCGATCTTCGCCCACATCATCCTCGCCGACGAAATCAACCGCACGCCGCCCAAAACCCAGGCCTCCCTGCTCGAAGCCATGCAGGAACACCAGGTCACCGCGGGCGGCACCCGCCACGCCCTGCCCGAGCCATTCTTCGTCCTCGCCACGCAGAACCCCATCGAAATGGAGGGCACGTACCCGCTTCCGGAAGCCCAGCTCGACCGTTTCCTCTTCAACGTCGTCATCGATTACCTCCCCGAGTCCGAGGAGGTGAAAGTCGTCCAGCGCACAACCTCCGGCCGGCCGCCGCGACTCGATCCGATTTTTTCCGGCGCCGACGTGCTCGCATTCCATTCGCTTGTCCGCCAGGTCCCCGTCAGCGAGGAAATCGTCACCGCCGCCGTCCGCCTCGCCGCCGCCTCGCGCCCGCGCCAGCCGGGTGCGCCGGACTTCGTGAACGACTGGGTGAACTGGGGCGCCGGCACGCGCGCCGGCCAGGCCCTCGTCATCGGCGGCAAAGCCCGCGCCCTGCTCAAAGGCCGCGCCCATGTCACCCGCGACGACATCGAAGCGCTGGCCATCCCGGTCCTCCGCCATCGCATCCTTCTCAATTACCGCGCCGAAGCCGAGGGCGTTCGCATCGAGGACGTCATCCGCCGCCTCATCGCCCACAC
>CAZYHO010000036.1:7385-13599 GCA_964647495.1 uncultured Akkermansia sp.
CATGACATCGACCGCCGCCAACGCCCCGAACTCCGGCGTCTTCGCCAGCGGTCTGATCGACCCGAAGGCGTTGATGGCGGTGCGCAGCCTGGAGCTGCGGGCGCGGATGGTGGTGGAGGGGTTTTGGCACGGCCTGCACCGCAGCCCGTACCACGGGTTTTCGGTCGAGTTCAGCGAATACCGGCCGTACACCGTCGGCGACGACACGCGGCACCTCGACTGGCGTGTGCTCGCGCGCAGCGACCGGTATTTCATCCGGAAGTTCGAGGACGAAACGAATCTGCGCGCCCATCTCATCGTCGACCAGAGCCGCTCGATGGATTTCGGCGAAGGCGGGGCGACCAAGGCGCGGTACGCGGCCACCCTGGCGGCCACCCTGGCGTGGTTCCTCCATCAACAGGGCGATGCCATCGGCCTGCTCAGCTTCGACGACCGCGTGCGCGACTACCTGCCGGCGCGCCATCGCGCCGGCCACCTGCGCCACCTCATGCTGGCACTGGAAAAACCGGCGGGCGGCGCGTCCACCGATCTGACCGCGCCATTGCGGCGGATGGCGGAACTGGTCCGCAAGCGCGGCCTGATCATCGTGATTTCGGATTTTCTCGCGCCGCTGGACCGGTTGGAGGCGGCCTTCTCGCTGCTGCGCGCGTGGGGGCATGAGGTCGAGGTATTTCAAGTGCTCGATCCGGCGGAGATCAGTTTCGATTTCTCCGCGCCCACGGTCTTCGAGGATGCCGAGACCGGGCGCACGTTGTTTCTGGATCCGGCCGCGGCGCGCGCGGGGTACGGGCAGCGGCTCGAGGCGCACCGGGAGGCGCTGCGCGAGGTGTGCCGCCGGCTCGGGCTCGGCTGCCACCTGCTGGTGACCGACCAGCCGTTCGAGCTGGCCTTGTATTCGTTCCTGCAGGAAAGGGAAGGCCGGCGCCGCGGCATGCGCCAGGTTCGCTCGAGCACCGGAGGGACGGCCGTATGAGTTTTCTGGCGCCATTGTTCTTGCTGGGCGCGCTGGCCGTGGCCGCGCCGATCATCTTTCACCTGATCCGGCGGACGACGCGCGACCGCGTGCGCTTCAGCTCGCTCATGTTCCTGCAACCGACGCCGCCGCGCCTCACCAAGCGCAGCCGCATCGAGCATTGGCTGCTCCTGCTCCTCCGCGCCGCCGCCCTGGCGCTGCTCGCGCTCGCCTTCGCCCGCCCGTTCTGGAAATCCGTCCTCCCGCCCGCGCCCGCCACCGCGGCGGGTGGCCGCACCGCTGTGCTCATCGACGTCAGCGCCAGCATGCGCCGCGACGGGCTGTGGGCCGAGGCCGCCGACAAAACGCGCGCCGCCATCCGCGATGCCGCGCGCGCGCACGACATCGCGCTGCTCGCGTTCGACCGCGCGACGCAGACGGTGCTCGGTTTCGACGACTGGCGATCGATGGATCCGGCGGCCCGCGAAACCGAAGCCGAGGCCCGTCTGGCCGCGCTTGAGCCGACGTGGATCGGCACCGACCTCGCTTCCGCTCTCATGACGGCGGCGGAGGTGCTGGTCGAAGGCGACACCGCCGGGATCGGCGCGCCGCGCCGCCTGATCGTGGTCAGCGATCTCCAGGAGGGCTCGCGCCTCGACTCCATCCAGTCGTACGACTGGCCGAAAGGCGTGGAACTCACGCTCGTCCCGGTCGTGCCCAAGACGCCCGGCAACGCCGGGTTGCAGCTCGCCGCCGGCGCGGGCGAGTCCACAGCCGCCGCGGCCACCGGCGGCGAAAACGGCGTGCGCCTGCGCGTTTTCAACGCCGCCGACAGCCCGGGCGAATCGTTCCAGATCGGCTGGGCCACCGAGGCGGGCGACCGGTTTGCCGGCACGGCCGTCGATGCCTACGTCCCGCCCGGGCAAAGCCGCGTCGTCACCATCCCTTGGCCCTCCGAGACGCCGGCTCCCGGCCTCATCCGGCTCGAGGGCGATTCCGTGCCATTCGACAACGTGGTGGCCGCCGCGCCGCCGCCGCTGACGCGCGTGAGCGTGCGGCACTTCGGCAAGGCGGACGCCGGTGATCCCGGCCTGCCGCTCTTTTTTCTCCAGAAGGCGCTCCCGCGATCGCCGCGCCTGGTCACCGGGATCACCACGCTCGACCCGGACGGTCCGCTGCCGCCCGATGGCCTTGCCGACGCCAGTTTCGCCGTGATCACCGAACCGCTGGCGGACGAAGTCGCGCGCGCCGTGCGCTCGCGCATCGAAGCTGGCGCGACCGTCCTGCTCGTCCTGAACGGCTCGGGCATGGCCGGCACCCTGTCCGCTTTGGCGGACTCCGGAAGCAACACCTTGGAGGATGTCACACCCGGAACCTACGCGATGCTCGGCGAAATCGATTTCCGTCACCCGCTGTTCGCGCCTTTCGCGGATCCGCGCTTCAGCGATTTCACCAAGATCCGTTTTCAGCGGTACCGGAAAATCGATCCCGCCGCGCTGACCGACGCGCGGGTCGTCGCCCGCTTTGACTCGGGCGACCCGGCGCTCGTCGAGTGGGACGTCGAACGCGGCCGGCTCGTCGTGCTCACGGCCGGCTGGGTGATCGCCGACAGCCAGTTGGCCGTCTCCTCGAAGTTCCCGCCGCTCATCGCATCGATGCTTGAATGGAGCGGCGCCACGCGCCTCGCGCCGGCCGCCTACATGGTCGGCGACCCGCTGCCGCGCCTGGCCCTGGGCGCGCCCGAGGGCGTGCCCATCACGGTGCGCACGCCCGCCGGCGCCAGCACGGAAGTTTCCGCGGAAACCCCCGCCTTCGCCGACACAAGCGAGCCCGGAATTTATCTCGCTACGGCCACAACCACGGCCACGAGCACGACCACGCCCGGCGCCACAGCCGCCGCCGTGCCGCGCGCCGTGCCGGTCAACCTTGATCCCGCCGAGTCGCGCACCAGGCCGTTGAGCGAAGACGATTTTGAGCGGCTGGGCGCGCCGCTCGCCCGCCTCGCCGAACGGGAGCGCGCCGGCAAGGAGCGGCAAGCCGTGGCGCCGGCGGTCGAAACCGAAAACCGGCAGAAGCTCTGGCGCTGGTTTCTCGCCGCCGCCATGGCCGTATTATTGCTTGAAACATTGCTCGCCGGTCGCGCCGCCCGGCGCGACCTCACCCCTGCAGAGACCGCACCATGATCGATTCACTTCTGCACGCCCGCCTCCGGCCGGTCATCGAACGCCGGCGCCGCGCCACACTCTGGCGAAATCTCGCGCTCGTCTGGATCGCCGCCGCCCTCGTTGCGTGGTTGCTCGTCTGGCTCCACTCGCACGGCTCGGCCTCCGTCCGCCCGTTCGCGCCCTGGCTCGTCGGCGCCGCCCTCGCCGCCAGCGCGGCCTGCTGGATCTGGTCGCGAACGGTCGAGCCGAACGTGCGGAAACTCGCCCGCCGGCTCGAAACGCGGCACCACGATCTCGACGGCCGCCTGCTCACCGCGGTCCAGCAGGAGCCGGACAAGAAGGGCGACTACTCGTTTCTCCAGGAGCGGCTTTTCGAGGACGCCGTGCGCCACAGCGTCGACCACAACTGGGGAGCGGTCGCCCCGGCCTGGCACAGCCACGCCTGCCGTGTGGCCACCGCGGTGGCGGCGGTCGCCTGCGTGGCCGGGCTGATCGGCCTGCGTCCGCCGGTTGTGCCGCAGGGGCTTGCCTCGACGCTCGGCGGCGAAACCACGGCCGATGGCGTGACCGTGACGCCCGGGGACACGAGCCTGGAGCGCGGCAGCAGCCTGACCGTGATGGCGCGGTTCGACCAGGCCGTGCCGGCATCCGCCGACCTGGTGATCGGCGCGACAGCGGCCTCCGAACGGCGCCTGCCGCTCGTGCGCAGCCTGGCCGATCCTGTTTTCGGCCTGACCGTGCCCGATGTGACGGAGGGGTTTTCGTACCGCATCGACTACGGCGGCCGCCGCACGCGCGATTTCACCGTCACCGTCTACGAACATCCCAGGCTGGAGCGCTCGGACATCGAATTCACACCGCCCGCCTACACCGGCCTGCCGGCACGGCGGATCGAAGACACGCGCCGCGTCAGCGCCGTCGAAGGCACCACGCTCGCCCTGGCGCTGCAACTCAACAAACCGGTCGTCAGCGCGTCCCTGGTGCCGAAGGAAAAAGGCGCCGCGCCCGTGCCGCTCACCGTGGATCCCGCGCGCGCCGTGGCATCGCTGGCCGATTTCCCGCTGGTCTCCAGCCACTCGTACGAACTCAAGCTGACGGATGCGGACGGGCGCTCCAACAAGACGCCGGACCTGTTCGTGTTCGAGGCGCTGCCGAACCGTCCGCCGGAGCTGAAACTGGCTTCGCCGCGCGGCGACATCCGGCCGTCCGCGCTGGAGGAAGTGGCGTTCGAAGGCACGGCGTGGGATGACTTTGGCGTGCTGGCGTTCGGGCTCGGCATTTCGCGCGGCGGCCAGTCGCCGGAGCTGGTCGAGCTGGGCAAAGACGTGCCATCGAAGCAGACGGCCGCTTTCCAGCACATGCTGCAATTGGAGGCGCGCGGCGCGAAAGAAGACGAATTGTTTTCGTGGTTCGTGTGGGCGGACGACATCGGCCCGGACGGCCAGCGACGGCGCACGCAGGGGGATCTCTATTTCGCCGAGGTCCGTCCGTTCGAGGAAATCTTTCGCGAGGGCCAGGGGATGGAAGGCGCGGACCAGCAGCAACAACAGCAACAACAACAGGGCGGCCAGCAAGGGAGCCCGGCGACACGCCTGGCCGAGCTGCAAAAACAGATCATCAACGCGACCTGGAAACTCCAGCGCACCCAGCCGCCCGGCGAATCGTACGCCAAGGATGTGGAAGTGGTCCGCGATTCGCAGCAGGACGCCATAGACCAGGCCAACGAAGCCGCGGCCTCCGTCGAGGAACCGACGCGCGCCATCCTCTGGAAGGCGGCCACCGGCGAGATGGAAAAGGCGCGCGCCAGGCTCGACCAGGCCCCGGATTCGCCCGACTCGCTGCCCGATGCCCTCCTGGCCGAACAGTCCGCCTACCAGGTGCTCCTCAAATTGCGCGAACGCGAAACCGAGGTCACCCGCGGCCAGAACCAGCAGTCGCAGAGCCAGGCATCCGCGGGCCAGCGCCAGCGCCAGGACCAGCTCGACGAACTCGACCTCGAGCAATCCGAAAATCGTTACGAAACCGAACGCCAGGCGCAGCAGCAACAGCAAAGCGAGGAGCGCCGCACCCAGATGCAGGTCCAGAATCGCTTGCAGGAACTCGCCCGCCGCCAGGAAGACGTGAACGAAAGGCTCAAGGAACTCCAGGCCGCCCTGCAAACGGCGGACGACGAAGCCAGGCGCGAGGAGTTGCGCCGCCAGCTCAAACGCCTCGAGGAAGAGCAGCGCCAGATGCTCGCCGACATGGACGAATTGCGCCAGCGCATGGAGCGCCCCGAAGTCCAGTCGCAGATGGCCGAGCAGCAACGACAACTCGAACAGACGCGCCAGGACGCGCAGCGCGCCGCCGAGGCGGCCTCGGAAGGAGACGTCCCGCAGGCGCTCGCGTCCGGCACCCGCGCCCAGCGCCAGCTCCAGAAAATGCGCGAACAACTCCGCCAGCAAAGCGCCGGCCAGCTCGCCGAGGAGCTGCGTGAAATGCGCGCCGAAGCCCGCGACCTGGCCCGCCAGCAGGAAGACATCACCCGTTCCATCGGCGCCGAAGAACAGCCGGGACGCCAGTCGCTCAGCGACACACCACAGGACGAAGCGATCCTGGAGCAGATCGAGTCACAGCGCGAACGCGCGGCGGACCTCGTCCAGCGCGCCACGCGACTCTCCGATGAATCCGAGGGCTCCGAGCCGCTCGTTTCCCGGCAGCTTTACGACGCCCTCCGCCAGTTCAGCCAGACGGACGCGGGCAGTGTGCGCGAGGCGCGCCAGGAACTCGCCCCCGAACGCCGCATGTCCCAGGAAGCGTACCGTTTGTACAACCGGCTGCAGGAAATGCAGGACAACCCGGCGCCAGGCCAGGCGCTCTCGCTCACATCCGAACTCCTCCGCGCCGAACGCGAAGACCTGGCCGAACGCGCCGCCCGCCAGGCCGAATCCGGCCTGAATCAATTGCGCTCAGGCGTGGAACGCGCCGCCGAACGCGTCCTCGGCGATGACACCGCCGCCCTCCAGGCCGCCGAACGCGAACTCGAAGCCCTCGCCAACGAACTCGCCCGCGAAGCCGCCACCCAAGCCGGAGAACCTGGCGAACCGCAGCCGGGCGA
>CAZYHO010000036.1:13699-18263 GCA_964647495.1 uncultured Akkermansia sp.
CACAGCCGCAAGGCGGCGCTCAGGGGGAGGAGCCGTCAGATCAGACAGATCAGACAGATCAGTCGGATCAGTCGGATCAGACAGATCCGTCAGACCCGTCAGACATCGCCGCGGCGGAGCCGCAGCCGGGTGAGCCACCGCAAGGCGGCGCGCAGGGCGGCAGCCAGCCCGGCGCACAACCCGGCAGCCAACCCGGCAGCCAACCCGGCAGCCAACCCGGTGACCGCGGTGGCCGTGGCGGCGGGTCGGAGGCGCAGGAGCGTGCGGATCGCATTGCGCGATTGTTCGAGGAAGGCGGCGCGACCAACTCCGGGCGCGGCGGCATCGGCGGGCCGATTGAAGGCGATGGATTTACGAACTGGTCCGACCGGCTGCGCGAGGTCGAGGAAATGCTCGAATTTCCCGACCTGCGCAACTCGGTGGCCTCCGCGCGCGAACGGGCGCGCGACCTCCGGCTCGAGGCCAGGCGTGAACTGAAAAAGCCCGATTGGGCGGTCGTCGAACTCGAGATCCTCGGCCCGCTGGTCGAGGTACGCCAGCAGGTGCGCGATGAATTGCGGCGGCGCGCGGCGGACGACCCGCTGGCGCCCATCGACCGCGATCCGGTGCCTGAGCGGTTTGCGGAGCTGGTCCGCCGGTACTACGAAGAACTGGGGCGCGACAAATGAGGATGCCTTCGCGTTCGAGTCTGCGGCGCAGGGCCGCGCGTGCTTCGCGAACCGCGGCGGCGCGGCGTGGATATTCTCCCGCGCCCCGAAACCCGAAAGCCATCGCCATCGCGAAAACCACCACCATCGTCTCCGACTTCGCATCATGATCCTGGCGGCCCTCACATTTTCCGCTGACGGCTGGCGCCTGCCGGCGTTGATCGCGCTTGGCCTGGGCGTGGCCGCGGTGGCATGGAGCTACGGGGCGGCGCCTGCCGGCCGCCGCCACTGGGGGTGTGCCGCGCTCAAGCTGGCCGCACTGGTTTTGCTCGCGCTGTGCGTGCTGGAACCGCAGTGGACCAGCCCGCGCGTGCGCCCCGGCGCCAACCTCTTCGCCGTCGTCGCCGACAACAGCGAAGGACTTCAGCTCACCGACGCCGGCGCCCGCGAAACACGCGCCGCCCAGCTCGCCACATGGCTCGACCCCGCGCGCCGCTCGTGGCCACAGGATCTCGCCGACACCTTCGACGTCCGCCGCCATTCCTTCGACACCCGCCTCCAGACGGTCGAGGACTTCGGCTCTCTCACCTTCGACGGGCGCGCCTCGGCGCTCGGCGCCGCGCTCGAATCCCTGAGCGCGCGCTACCGCGGACGACCGCTCGCCGGAGTCCTTCTTTTCACCGATGGAAATGCCACGGACTGGAAAGCGCTGCCCGCCGAGATGCCGGGACTGCCGCCGGTTTACCCCGTGGTCGTCGGTGGCGATGGACCGGCGTGCGATGTTTCAGTGCAGTCGGTGTCGGTAGCTCAGAGCGCATTCGAGGACGCGCCGCTCAGCGTGTCCGCGGAAATCGTGACATCGGGCGTGGCCGGCCACCGGCTGACCGTGTGGCTCACGGATGCCGAGGGCAAGAAACTCGAGTCCCAGGATGTGGAGGCGCCGCGCGAGGGGCCGGTGGCCGTGCGGTTTCAACTGAAGCCCGATCGTCCGGGGCTGGCGTACTACCTCCTCCAGGCGCGCCTCGCCTCCGAGCTGGTGGCGCCGAACAATCCGACAGCCGAGGCCACCTTGGCGAACAACCGGCGTGTGGTCGTGGCGGAGCGCGGCCAGGGACCGTATCGCGTGCTCTATGTTTCCGGCAGGCCGAACTGGGAGTACAAATTCCTCCGGCGCGCGCTGCAGCCGGACAACGAGATCGATCTGATCGGGCTGGTGCGCATCGCCAGGCGCGAACCGAAGTTCGAGTTCCGCGGGCGCGCGGGCGAGTCCAGCAACCCGTTGTTCCGCGGATTCGATGAACAGGCGCGCGAAGCGGCCGGCAGCTATGACCAGCCGGTGCTCGTCCGGCTGAACCCGAAAGACGAGCTGGAACTCAAGGCCGGCTTCCCGACCGAACCGGAACAACTCTTTGTCTACGACGCGGTCATCCTGGACGATCTGGAGGCCGCGTTTTTCAAGCCGGATCAAATGGGGCTGCTTCAGCGCTTCGTCTCGGAGCGCGGCGGCGGGCTGCTCATGCTCGGCGGCATGGAGTCGTTTCACGAAGGCGCCTACCACCGCACGCCGATCGGCGATCTGCTGCCAGTGTACCTCGACCGCGCGGAGCAGCCGGCTCTCCCCGCCGGTCCGGTGAAATTCGACCTCGACCGCGAGGGCTGGCTCCAGGGGTGGGCGCGCTTGCGGCAGACCGAGATCGACGAGCGGACGCGCCTCGACGCCATGCCGCCATTCCAGGTCTTCAATCGCGTGCGCGGCGTCAAACCAGGCGCCGGCATCATGGCCGTGGCGGCCGACGCTTCCGGAAAACCGTCGCCGGCACTCGTCGTGCAGCGGTTCGGCCGCGGTCGCTCGGCCGCCCTGACGGTGGGTGATTTCTGGCGATGGGGCATGCTCAGCGCCGAGGTGCGGCCCGATTTTGACAAGGCGTGGCGCCAGCTCGTGCGCTGGCTCGTTTCGGACACGCCGGACCGCGTTGACATCGTGGCCGCCGCCGATCCGGCCGACCCTGCCGGCGCCGTGCGCATGCAGGTTCGCGTGCGCACCCTGAGTTACGAACCGCTGGAAGCGGCCACCGTGAAGCTGGAAATCGCGCCGGTCACATTCGACGGCACCGCCACCGAAGACGCGACCCTGACCCTGACGGCCGAGCCATCGCTGGAGGAACCCGGATTGTTCGAGGCCTCGTACGTCCCGCGCCGCACCGGCGGCTATCGCGTCCGCGCCGTCGCCACCAACCCCGCGGGCGCCGAGGAGGGACGCGACGAAACCGGCTGGAGCAGTGACCTGGCCGCCGACGAATTTCGCGCCCTGACTCCGAACATCGCTCTCCTCACCGACCTCGCCCACCGCACCGGCGGGAAGGTCATCCCGCAGGAGGAACTCGAGTCATTCGTCAAACGCCTGCCCACCAGCACCGCCCCCGTCACCGAACTGGCCACGCGGCCGCTCTGGGACACGCCGTGGGTGTTTGCGCTCGCGCTCGCCTGCCTGGTCGCCGAATGGGGCTGGCGCCGCAGCCAAGGATTGCCATGACCCGACGCCCGTCACTGCTCGCCGTGCTCGCGCTGGCCGCTTTCGCTGCCGCGCCGCCCGCACGCCTCACCGCCGCGCCGCCCGCCGGCGAGGCCGTCTTCATCATCGTCCGGGGCGCCGCCGGCGAGGAATCATTCGCCGATGACTTCGATGGCCAGTCGGCCGCCTGGGCGAAAACCGCGGCCGCCAACCGCGCCCGCGCATTGCTCATCGGCCAGGACGACCCGCAGCCAACCTCCGACCGCGCGCGCCTCGAGCAGGCTCTCGCCGCCGAGCCCAAGGAAGGCGCCGCGCCGCTCTGGCTCGTCATGATCGGGCACGGCACGTTCGACAGGAAAACCGCCCGCTTTAATCTGCGTGGCGACGACGTGACCGCGGCGGAGGTGGCCGCCTGGCTCCAGCCGTTTCAACGGCCGATCGCGATCATCAACACCACGTCCTCCAGCGCGCCGTTCCTGAACGCCCTCTCCGCGCCGGGCCGCATCGTCATCACCGCCACTCGCAGCGGCAACGAACAGAATTACGCCCGCTTCGGATCCGCTCTCGCCTCCGCCCTCGCCGATCCCACCGCCGATCTCGATCAGGATTCACAAGTCTCCGTGCTCGAGGCATTCCTCACCGCCGCTTCCAAAGTCGCCGAGTTCTACCGCCACGAAGGCCGCCTCGCCACCGAACACGCCCTCATCGACGACAACGGCGATGGCCTCGGCACTCCGGCCGACTGGTTCCGCGGCCTGCGCCCGATCAGAAAACCGAGAGACGCCGCCACCCTCGACGGCGCCCGCGCTCAACAATGGCTCCTCACCCTGGACCCCGCCATCGCCACTCAGCCGCCAGATTGGCTCGAACGCCGCAATTCCCTCGAAGCCGCCGTCATCGCCATCCGCGAAAAAAAAGACTCCCTGCCGCCGGACGACTATTACCGCCAGATCGAGGACGCCCTGCTCGAACTCGCCCGCCACTACGAAAACACCCCGGCGCCGGAAACACCGGAAACGCCGGAGATACCGGCCGCAAATTAAGGTGATATTGACATTTAAAAGTCCTTCGACAGCATGCCTTGCCGGGACGACTCGGATGGTTCGCCGGCGTCGCTGTGATTTCGCCGCGGATGTCCACTTCGCTGCTCTCGTCCCCCATGGCTGATGCGGTGCCACAGGGACAGCGATCGCCGCACCCTGCGCCTCGCCGTCGAACGCATCCACCAGTTCGGCGAATCCGGCGGTCCCCACCCCGATGACCGCCGGCCACGCTCCGAACCCCTCGGACTGAAACTGCGCACCCCGTCCGGATTGTTCCTCCCCGTCACCGCCAAAGTGCGCCACGGCACACCCCCACGCCTCCTCGTCACCGACATCGTCTGCTGGCACTTCCCCGGCCCCGG
>CAZYHO010000037.1:0-18128 GCA_964647495.1 uncultured Akkermansia sp.
GGTCACCGAATACACGCCGGGTTGGGCAAAACGATGGACGGCCTGGAGATTCGCCGGATCGCCCGCCAGAACAAACGGCAGCACCGTGCCGTCACCGAAATCCCACGAAACCTCGACCTGATCGAGCACACCCGGATCGATCGCCGAGCCCGTGAATGTCACATCCTGCCCTGTTCCGGCCACCGCCGGTCCGCCAATGTTCACTTCCGGCGCCACATTGAAAATATCCACAAACGACGAAATCCCGGTCACTTCCAGCCCGGTGTCGACGATGACGATCGAAACTTCGTACGGCAGCCCACCCGGCCGGTTGTTCGCATACACATGCGCCACATCGAACCGCCGCACGCCTTCGGGTAAGGTGGTCGTGCTCACCTCCCCATCGCCCCAATGCACCGTCACCGTGTGCCGGTCCCCGAAACCGCGGTCGTCGAACATAACGTTGATTTTCACTGGCTCGCCTTCGGCAGCCCGGTTCCCGAGATTGAACCGCAGCATCCTGGGCGGCGAATTCAGCACTGCCACCACCAGCGGCACTGACTCGAAGTTGCCGACCCCGTCGCTCGCGAATGCCTTGATCGTGTATGGGACCGACGCATTGCCATACACATGGGCGGCCAGCCGCGGATTCCCACTCAAGGTCGTCACGCTGCCGTCCCCCCAATCGAGGATCCACGATGTGATGGCGCCGGCGCGCGGGCCGTCAGCCTTCAACTCGACCACGTAAGCCGCCCCCTCCACGACCGACGAAGCGCCGGTCACGAAGACCTGTGTCACGTCCGCCTCCACCGTCACCACAAAGGGTGTCACTGCCTCGAAAATCCCGTCGGACAGCCGGACTACCGCATTGTACGTGCCGGGCGTCTCGTACACGTGGCCGCCGCTGACGATCCGCCCCGCGGCATCCACGATCGCCGGCGTCACCGATCCATCTCCCCAGTCGATCACCGCCGTGAAGGTATCCTCGCCTGGATCCTCAAACGTGGCGCTCACATCAATGACATGGCCGGTCTTGACCGCGCGGTCGGCCACCGGCCCGACCACCGGCGGCACATTCTCGACCGTCACCTCCCAGGTCGTGGATCCCGTGTCACCCCGGCTGTCGGCGATCGTCACGGTTACCGCCCATGTTCCCGCGCGCAGGAACACATGTTCCAGGACAAACCCGGCGCCGCTCAATTCCAGCGGCCGCGGTCCACTGCCGTCGCCATAGTCCACCACCCCGGTCCAGACATCGGCACCACCCGCGTCGGTAAAAGATCCGGCCGCCTGGAATGTCTCACCCTGCCGCACGGTGACATTTTCCCCTCCCGTCACCACCGGCGGCGTGCTCGCCGCAACCGGCTCACCGATCACCATCGCGCTCTCGATCTCCACAGCGCTGTCCACCGCGCCAAACCGGATCAGGTCGAACGTCAGCAGGAGCGGCGTGCCCGCCGGAATCCCCGCGAGATCGACGCGCACCACAAACGACCCGTCCGCAGGCGAACCGGTCACCGACACCGTTTCCGCGGCGAAAAAGGCGCCACCAGGCTGGATGTTCAGCAGCGCGTCCGTGAGCGACAGCCCGGCCGTGACGCCGGCCAGCGGCTCGAAAGTGATGGCATGGAGCAGGGAAATCTCGAAAGCGTCCGGCGGATTGAGCGGATTGTGACTCAAAGACAGCCCGCTGATCGTGAACTGCAGCGCCTTGGCGCCGAAGGGCAGCCGGAACACCTGCGAGAGACTGCTGAACAGAAGCGAGGGATCCTCGCCGAGCACCGCCCTCCCGCCGGCAAAAGACACGTCGCCCAAAGTATCCCAGGCCGGATGCCCTGGCGCCGTGAATCCGCCGTCCTGCAAGCCGATCGGCGGCCCTCCGGCAAGACGCCCCGCCACACGCTCGGCCAGCAGCACAAAGCCACCGTGCGGTGCGCTATGTCCCTCTTCGTGCAGGTAGAAGAGGCGGATGCCGCCGCCGGCCGGCACGCCTCCCGCGTGGGCGCCCCAGGCGGCGCGCAAGATATCGACGTCCGCGGCCGAGGGCAGTTTGCGCAGGCCCGGCCTGAGGACCGGGTTCATCAGGTCGTCCGGATGCGCCTTGCCATCCAGGTGGCTGCGGTCGGCCGTGAGACGGAACGTGCCGCCGGCGGCATCGAAGTAGAGGCCTCCGCCATCAGCGGAGATATGCGCCGCGAAGCCGCCGAAGTAACTATTGAAGCCGAGCAGGTGGCCGAATTCGTGCAGCATCACGGTCAGCAGATCGATGCGGCTCTCCGCCCCGCTGCCAGCGGTCGCGGTGAAAGTGGCGGGGGTGTTTTGCACCCACAGCCCTTCGTCCTCAGCGCCGTCGAACCACCAGCCGAAGCCGTCGGCGTCGTGGTCAAGCAACACGCGCCCGGCAAGGGTTTCGCCTCCCGGCCCGGATTGCGTGATCACGCTCAGGCCGATCTGGCCCGCGGGCAGATCGGTCCACACCACGTCGATGGAAGCTGTGGGCAACCAGCCGAGCAGGGATTCCCAAATGGAAAGCGCCCCGACCGCCGCTTGCTCCAGGACCGCGGTCACACCAGCGGGCGGTTGCAAAGGCGTGGGCGTGGCGCCGGCTGGTCCTGAACCGCCGGAACCGCTTGAGCCGGGCGGCGCCGCCGCCGGATCCGTCAGGACGGGGAGGCCGGTGATGGTGTTGGGCGCACCCATTCCCTCCAGTTGCCTGAACGGGAAGACAAGCGTCGCGGCGCCGCCGGAATCGATCGGCGCAATGCCGACTCCACCTTTCTTCACATTGCCGGTCAGAACGTGCTGCAACGCCTCGGCCTGGGTGCCGCCGCTGGCTACCTTTTCGCCATGAAGTCTGGAGAGATTGCGGAATTCGGCCATGTCAGCGGCCTGCTTGTAGAGTTCGACGGGCACAAAACCTGTCTCCCTGTTCGAGGCCAGTTTGCCGACCTCACCACGAAACGCGCCATTCGTCGCCATCGCCTTCTGGAGATCGCGCCAGAAGTGGATGATGAAATTGGCCGCCGGCATTTCGAGCACCTTGTCAGCGCCCTTGTCAGCGCCCTTCAACGTCGGGAAGACACTCTTTTTGATCTTGCCTTTCGTGTGCAACAGGTCATACGCCTTTTCCGAAACGGCGATCACGTTGAAGTCCAGATCGGTCATGGTCCCCATCGGCGTTTTCTGGATGTCGGCGATCTGGCGCCAGCCGGCGGGGCTGCGGAATGTCTCGACAAATCCGATTTTGCCGTTGAACACACCCTCCACATACTTGCCGCGCATGATGAGCGAGTCATAGGCGCCGCCCAGAGTCCCCCGGTAAACGATCGCCGCGATCTGCATGTCGGGATGGGCGCTGTTGTGCTGGCGGATGTAGCCCTGGATGTACTTGTTCAACTCGGGGCCGCGAACCCCGGAGTTGACGACTGTCTCGAAATCATTCCCGCTGCGAATGGAGTTCGCCAGGGTGTCCCAGACGCCGGGAAGGGTGAACTGGTGTTCCAGGATCAGCTTCCGCAAGCCGTTGTAGCCGCCCATCAAGTCATCCATGCCGGAGCCGGCCATCACCTCGCCGCCGACGCGACTGAAGAATGCCGCCTTCATCTGGTCGAGCTTTCTCACCAACTCCAGCGCTTTCGCGGTAGGTGCGCCACCCGATATCGCGTCGCGTGTGTGCGCCAGGAACCGGGGCAGCGCATCCGCATCCCAAAGTTTGGCCAGCGTGCGTTTGCTGTCGGCAAAGGTGTTGATCACGCCGTTCTCCAGCACGTCGTTCTCCCGGCGCAGCAATCCCGCCCACACAGAATCCATGACTTTTCCCGCATTCTTGAAGTGCTCGTTCCGCGAGACCGCCGGAGCGAGCGCCTCCATGATACGCACAGGACTCGAGGCGTGGGCGGCGGCGCTGAAGTAATTGACATCCATGGCGCCCTTGACCGAGTTCATCCCCCGCGAAAACGCGGGCGTCGAAAAACCTTGGTAACGGTCCAGCACTTTCACAAGCGGTTGGACGATACTCGTCCAATCAGGCTGGGCGGCACCTCCTGTCTTGCCTCCGGTGAGCCAGCCTTTGGCCTCCGTCATCCAACCTTTCACCTTTTGCCAAAAGCCCGCTATTCCGTTCTTGATCTTGGGTTTGCCCAGCTTGATCCTGGTCCATTCGGAAGCGGCACCGGCAACGTCCATATGATAAGCCAGCCCGGCATAAAAGCCTCCGGGAACCGCGCTCGCGAGCTTGAACTGATTGGCGATGCTATGCCGATCGTTGGTGAACACACGCAACTGCGACTTGAGCAGACTGCTGTTATCCGAAGCATGCAGACCTGTTCGGAGCGCCAGCGAGGCCATCCCTCCTCCAGGAACCATGGCCATGGCCTGCAACTGGCGGTCCATGCTGCCAAAGGACATCAGATGCTCCGCCATGCCCATCACTCCTCCGGCGGGTCGGGCCGAGGCCGCGACACCAGACGCCCCGGCATGGGTTGACCCCGCGGCATGGGGAAGCGCCGCGCCACCGGCGCCCAGAGCCGTGCTTTCCCCCGCGGGATTCAACTGGCGCATGGTGTTGAGCGTATCCGCGCCTTTGGCCGAGGTGGCGCCATTCTTGATGTGGCCCGCCACTTTCATGGCGGCCTTGGTCACCGGGGCCAACAGGCGCCCGATCATGAGTATGTCCACGGCATTGCCCAGCCAGTAACCGGCATTGTAAAAATCTCCATTGAACGCATAATTAACCGCGACGCCCAGGCTGCCGACGGCAAAGACGGGATAGACCGCGCCCAGGACAGGCAGCGCCACCGCCAGCGCGATGGTGCCCTTGAGCGTGAGATCGACGAAGCGGCCGAGGCGGTCCTCCGGCTCGACCGAGCGCAGCGCGCTGGCCATCATTCCGCCCAGCGTGCTGACCTGCCAGCCCCCCGTCACCAGCTCCTCGCTTACACTCGTGCCGAATGTCGCATCCCAGGCCAGGCTGACGCCGAGAGCCCCTATGTCCATCACGGTTCCGCCGATTTCCCTGACGAGATCACCCAACACATTTTGCGCGAACCCGCTGCCCAGATTCCAGAGATCCTTGCCTACGCCCGACGCGAATGTGGACGCGAAGTTCCAGGCCGAGGAAAACCAGCCGCCTTCGGAATTGGAATCTTTGGACTCGGTGCCGGCAGGGTCGGTGTAGCGGGCCGGATTGTTGTTGGCGTAGCGATAAAGGTTCACGTCCCCGGCCTTGAATCCCATCGGATCCGCCGAGATGAACCGGCCGGTATCCGCGTCCATGTAGCGGGCGCGCATGAAATACAGCCCGAGCGCCGCGTCGAACTCGCGGCCAGTGAAGAAGTAGCGGTTTTCGATGCCCGCGTTGACGCGGCTGAGGATCTTGCCGAATGCGTTGTATTGGATGCGGTCGAGCACGGCGCCATTGGCCGCGGCGATTTCGCGCACGCTGCCGAGCCTGTCGGCGAGATACCAATGGACCTGGCCACCGCTGTCGCGGGCGAGCACCTGGTCGTCGCCGGGGCCATGGAGATAGACGGCGTGGAGGGTGACGGCGCCTGCCGTATTCTCGGTAAATTCCATCCACACGTCGCTGTCCATGTAGGCGAAGTGGCGGATCTCCACACCCTGCGGGCTCGGCGCGAACGTCTGCACCCTCTGGCTCACACGGCGGTCGAGCGCGTCATAGACATGCCGGATTTCCTGGACCATGGAGCCGCCGGCGAGGAAAAAGCGCGCCGCCACCAGGCGATTGCGGTGATCCCACTCGTAGGTGATGCGGAAGCCGTCGGCGACGCGCGTGGACTGCAGCAGATTGCCTTCGGCGTCATACGTGTAGAGGTGGGTGGGCGTCTGGCTGAGGCGGTTGTCAGGTTCCCGGACATAACCGGCCCCTTCGGGATTGCCGGCGAGATCATATGAAAAATCCTCGTCGGCCAGCCCGGACGTGGTGTTGGCGATACCGGACAACTGGCCTGAACCGTCGTAGCTGTAAGTACGCGCCCCGAAGAGATCGGCGGCGGTCTTCACGAACTGCGCGGCGTCGTACGTATAGTCATGACGGTTGAGCGTCACGCTGCCGGAAACATGCGCGATCGACTGCGCCAGATTCACGGCATTGTAGCCGGTGGTGGTCCTCACGACCTCGCCGGAACCTGTCTGGCGGATCATTTCCTCGACGCGCAGATATCCGGGCGCATAGGTGAAGCGCACGGATTTCCCGGCGACGGCCGGTCCGGTCTGCGTGATCGAATCCAGCCGGTTGGTGTCGGGATTCATCTCGAGAACATTCGAGACGCGGAGCGTGCCGCCGATGAGCATGTCGATGGCGCGCGCGTTGCCGACGGCATCCGGCGTGTAATTGATCCGGAACAGGCCGGCGCTGCCGAGATGGTCTGAGGTTTCGGAAAGCAGACGCCCTGTGCCATCGGCGGCGTAGGTGTATGTGAGCGTGATGCCGCCGTCGGTGGCCGATGTCATGCGGCCTCCCAGGTCGTAACCGAAAGTGAAGGTTTTCACCACCGAGGCCGCTTCAAGCCATTCTTCCCTGGTGATGAGGCCGCGGGCGTCGCGCTCCAGGCGGATGACACGGCCGTTGCGGTCTGTGGACTGGATGATGTTGCCCACGCCATCGTAGACGAACGACCGCGTTCCGGCGGCATTGGTTTCGCGGATCATGCGGTTGCGGCCGTCGTAAGTCATCGTGGTGACGTTGCCGGCGCCGTCGGTGATGGAGAAGATGTTGCCCGCGGCGTCATAAGCCAGCGCCTGCACCAGCCCGCGGCCGTCGTCGGTGCGGATCACGCGGTTGAGGGAATCGTAGGTGTGATGGCGGAAGCGCCCCTCGGAATCGGTGACGCGCTCCAGGTTGCCGTTGGCGTCGTACTGCCGCGTCCAGACATTGCCCGCGGCGTCGCGCTCGATGACGGGGCGGTCCAGCCCGTCGAATTCAAACTCCCGCCACGTGGCGCCGTCCTCTTCGCGGGTGACATTGCCGTTCGGATCATAGCTGGTCACCCTGACGCCGGTCTCGCGGCCTTCCACGCGCACGACGCGGCTCAGGGCGTCATAATAAACGACCGAGGCCACGGTGCCCAGCGGGTCGCGTTCGATCACATGATACCCCTGGTTCACGTCGTGAATGTACTCCCAGCTCCATTCGAGATCGGATCCGATGGCGCTGGCGCGGGACTCGGCAACAATGCGGCCGACGAGGTCGTAGCCCCGCTTGATTACGGCGCCGTCGATGGTGTGAACCTCGATGGTGTCGCCGTTGTTGTTATAAACGAAACGCTCGACGAGCTGAACGGGGTTTTCCGGAGTGCCGGCCGGCGAGCGGATTTCGACGACGCGGTTGGATCCATCGTGGTCGTATTCCCAGCGGTAAGACGCGCCGCGCGGATCGGTCATGGAAGTCATGTTGCCGAGCGGGTCGTAGGTCATGCGCGTTTCATCGATGCCGGCGCCGGTGTGCTGGCGCAGCACGATGATCTGGCCGAGGCCGTTGAGGACGTACTCGGTGCGGTAATCCGCGCCGCGCCACGGGATGTGCGTGGTGAGCCGGCCCATTTCGTCATACTCGTAAGTCGCCACGCGCACATCGGGCGTGCCGGCTGCCTGCGTTTCACGGAGCAGCAGGTTTCGCGCGCCGAACACGCGGACCGTCTCGATATCACGGCGGTCAATGGCGCGGATCTCGTTGCCTACGGCGTCGTAGAAATAGCGGATCCGCTTGCCGTCCGGATCGGTCACCTCGGCGACGCGTCCGAGAGAATCATAAACGAGCGTTGTCGTGAACAACCGCGCGTTGGTCACGCGGGCCACCGTGGAATTGCCCATGTAATCGGTGCGGGTCACATGACCCATGATGTCGGTATGGTGGACGAGCCTCCCGAGCGCGTCGTAACGGAATTCCTCGGAGCCGTAGACGCTCGTGCGGCTGAGGACCTTGCCGTAACGGTCGTAATCGCTCTCGACGACACGGCCTTCGGGATCGGTGGCTTTGATCATGCGGCCGAGGCCGTCGTAATCCATGGAAGTGGTGTAATCCGTGCCGCCGGAGCCGACGTGCGAGACGTTGTTGCCATCCGCGTCGTGGAACCAGAATTCGGTGAGCCGGCGAGGTGCTGCCGCTGTGCCGTGATTGCGGGTGGATGACTCCATGTTGCCCATGGCGTCATACGTGAAGTTCACGGTGAACGCCGGCCCGCGCGGATCGATGTAGAGAACGCGGTAACCGGCCGCGTCATATTCAAAGGCCTCCGTGACGGGTTCCGTGTTTCCCGAAACACCTCCCATGGTGGTGGACGTGAGCATCATGCCCCGGGCATCGTACGTGAATGTCGTCGCGAATTCCGACCCGCGCGGGTCGGTGCGTTTCAGCAAATTGCCCGCCTGATCGTACTCGAATCTCCAGTCCTGAACGGGGCCGGACGCGTCCGCAATGCCCGTGGGCTGGATCATGCGCACCATGCGGTTAAATGAATCGTATGCGTAAAGAGTGGTGTAGAAGTCCCCGCGGCCGTCGGTCTGGGTCAGGCGGTTCCCGGCGGCGTCATACGTGTAGCGCGTGATGTGGCCCTCGGTGTCTTTGTGGGTGCGAAGACGCCCGGCGGCGTCATAAACCGATTCCTCGAGGTGCGTGGCGCCGCCAGCATGCGCGAATGGCCCGATCGTGGTCAGAAGGTTGCCCACCTCGTCATAGATATGCTCGGTGAGGAAGCCGAGCGCGTTGAACTCGAACCGCATGCGGCCCAGCTTGTCATAGATATAGGCGTTGACGCGGTCGGGCGTGGCGGGCTCGCCGCCGGGCTGGCGCACTTCGATCAGGTTGCCGTCCTTGTCGTAGTCCATCTCGGTGACGTATCCCTCGGCATTGAGCACCTTGCGCAGGCGGCCCATGAGATCGAACACCTGTTCGGTCTTGTAGTTGCCCTGGTCGGAGCTGCGCGGATGGCTGATTTCGTACACGTTGCCCGCTTCGTCGCGCTTGTAGGTTTCCAGGGCGCGCGGCTGCGGGAAGTTCGGGCTTCCCACGGCGCGCTCGACGCTCTCGAGGCGGCCCGCCTTGTCATAGGTGTACACGATGTCGAAGTACGACCCGCGAGGATCCCTCTCGCGCACCAGGTTGCCGGCAAGATCATAGAAATAGCGGCGCTCCGCCGTCTCGCCTGATCCGGGTATGCCGATCGGCTCGACGGAACGCACAAGGAGACTCAGCGCATTCCAGTCATTGGTGCGCGTGTAAAACGGACCGCGCGCGTCGGTCTCGGTGAGCACGTTGCCGACACCGTCAAAAGTGCGCCGCGTGGTGTATTCCCCTTGGGAGACGAATCCGGCCCCGTCCGGGACCACGTGGGCCACACTGGTTTCCCTGCGGCGGTTCAGTTCGTCGTAAACATGGATGGTGTAGAAGTCCGCGCCCCTCGGATCTTCGTAACGCACGAGATTGCCCACCTTGTCGTAGAAGAAACGCTCGGTGACCGATTCGCCGCCGTTGAGGCCGGTCTCCCATGTCCGGCTGGTGACGCGATTGAGGAAGTCGTACGTGTAGGAAGTCTCGTATCCGCGTGGGTCGATGTCATGGGTGATGAAGTCGCCGTCGTTGAATTCGTGGCGCCAGGAGTAGCTCTCCTCATCCACCATGTGCCACATGCGGTTGAGCTTGTCGAACTCGTATGTGACCTCGTTGCCTTCGGGGCTCTTTTCATAAACGAGATTGCCGTTCTTGTCGAAGTCCCACTCGCGCACGCCGCCGTCCTCGTATTCCTGCGAGATCAAGCGCCCGACGCCATCGTAAGTGTTGATGGTCTCGGCGCCGCGCCGATCCTCGGTGCGAACGAGATTGCCCATGCCGTCGTAGAAGAGTTTCGTGACATGGCGGAGTTCGTCATACGACCCGGAGAGCCGCCCGAGACCATCGTAGACGTACTCCCTCACGAATTCGAGGTCGCGCGGATCGTTCTGTTTGACCAGATTGCCGCTCTTGTCGTACTCATGGACGACCTCGAAGAAACCGGGATCGTCCGGCGTGCCCGAGGGACCGGTCTCGAGGACCATGCGGTTCACCTTGTCATAATCGAAGAGCCGCGTGTAAAACCCGCCGCGCGGATCGGTGAAGCTGGTCATGTTGCCCACCAGATCCCTCCCGTAGATCGTGACGGCCTCGACGGCGGTCCCCTCGGCGTGAATCTCCTCGATGAGATAGCCGAACACGTTGTAGCGGAAGGTGGCGCGGCGGAGGAGCGCGTCGATCTGGGTGCGCACCTGGCCGCGGGCGTTGTAAATGATGGTTTCGGTCGCCTCGTCCGGGGTGCCTTTCGCGCGGGTGGTCGTCTCCAGGCGGTTCATCACGTCGTAGGTCATTTCCACCGCGTACGCCGGGCCCTGCGGCGTTACGACGCGTACTGTGTTGCCGACCTGATCATAACTCACGGTTGTGAAGCGGTCCGCAGGATCCTTCGTGCGCATGAGACGGCTGCTGTCGTCGTATTCGTACGTCGTGGTGAAGCCGCGGGCGTCCGTGAAACTCGTGAGGTTGCCCATTTCATCGTAATCGTAGAGAACTTTCTCCCCGTTCGCATTGGTGAACTCACGGAGGCGGCCGGCCGGGTCATACACCGAAACCTCCGTGTGCGTTCCCCTGCCGCCATCATTCGTGCCTGAGCGCGGGTTGATCAGAAGCGTCCTGTTGCCGCGCCCGTCGTATTCGTAGTGAAATACGTTGCCCTCCGCGTCCTTCATCTGGCTCAACCGGTTCGCGCCATCGTATTCATAGAAGGTCTCGTATTCGCGCGGATCGATTTCCCGGGACAGGTTGCCCGCGCCATCGTACTCGAACCGGGTCACATTGCCTTCGGCGTCCTCGACGCTGATCAAACGGCGCATGCCGTCGTAGGCGTACCTCGTGACATATTCCTCACCTCTCGGATCGACCTCCTCGCGAATCGTACCATTGAGGTAGTAATGTGTCTCCCAAAGCGCCTCCTCGGCGACGAGACGCCCCGTTTGGCGGTTGCGGTCGTCGTAGCCGTATTCGGTGATCAGTTCCTCGGGCAGATTCCGGAATTCGATGGTGCGCCCGAGATTGCCCGCGCCGTCGTACTCGAAGATATGAATAATCCCGGCCGGATCTTTAATGCGGGCGACACTGTCGAAGATGTTGTACGTGTATTCCCACACCTGATCGCCGGAGGGAGCGTCATTGTGAATGGTATGGAGAATGAGGCGGTCCTCGGCGTCGTACCCGAACGTCTCGTCTTCGACGGTGGGGCCGGTTTTCTGCAGGACGCGGCCGCGGGCGTCGATCGTTTCGTCGATGCGCCCTTCGTTGGGCAGGATCATGCCGATGCGGCGGTAGGCGTCATTGTAGAGGATCTGCGTCGTGTGCCCCATGGGATCGACCTGGTAGCGGAGGTTGCCACGGTGATCGAAAACGAGCGCGCTCACGCCTCCGTCGGGATCCCGGATAATGTGGTACGTGTAGCCGTCGCCGGCGGGCACCGGATAGGGCGTCTGAATTTCGTCGGGATCGTAGGCGTGCAGGGTTTCGAGTGCGAGTTCCTCGGGATCGACCACTTCGCTGACGACGCGGTCCATCGGCTCGTAGCGGCGCACGGTCGGGATGCCATTGCCGTCGGTGGCCACCGTCGCGTTGCCTTCCGCGTCGTATGCCATCGCGGTCGTGCTGATGCCGGCATCGCCGCCCAGGTAGTTGCGGGTGGCGCGCTGACGGTTCATGATATCGTAATCTATCTCGACGACGAATCCCTCCTCGTCGGTGATGCGGATGATATTGCCGGCCGGCCCGTCGTACGCGTAAGTGACGCTGCTGCCGTCCTCATAAGTGATGGAAATCAGGCGTCCGAATTGGTCGTAGGCGCTGGTGGTGGTCAGCCCGCGGCCATCCGTTTCCGTGAGCGCCAGTCCGCGCGAATCGTAGGAAAACCCGAGCGTCGTGCTGGCGGGGGATCCCTCCGGCGGGTTGTTCTCCCTCTTGGTGAGGGAAAGCATGTTTCCTCTCTCGTCGTACCCCCGGATCGTTTCCCGGCCCAGGCCGTCGCGCTCGTGGACCAGCACATTGAATGGCTGGGAATACTCGAAGAACCGGTCCACGGCGGTGTCGTCACCTGCGGGATAGTCGGTCACCTGCACGATGTTGTTGAACTCGTCGTAGCTGTATTCGCGCACGTGGCCCGTCTCGTCGGTTTCGTTGACGAGCCTGCCGTGCTCATCGCGCTCGAACGATCTGGCGTGTTTCCCTTCCGAATCATCGGAGCTGACCAGGTTTCCACTCGCGTTCGTGAAGAAGACGATCTTCCTGCCTTCAAAGTTGAAGTATGTGGCAAACACCACATCGGTGCGCCTGGTCAGTTCATTGAGAGCGAACATCTCGCCACCCACCTCGGGATCGATCGCATCCTCGAGGTCCGCGATGAAGTAGCCCTGGCCATAGTCGAGCGAGAATTCCTTGCCGTCGACGCGTGTGCCGCCGGTGACACGGCCGTAGTCGTCGTGGAAAATGTCCTCACGGAAATCAGCGTCATAGGTTTCCTCAGGATCGTTGCCGCGCTTGTGGACCTGTGATGTCATCAGGCCCTCGAAATCGGCGTGCTCATAGAAGAACGTGCGCTCGCTCTGGTCCGGATCGGTGATGGAGACCAGGTTGTTCCCGTCATAATCGAAGCGCGTCGTCCGCTCGGCGGGATCCTCGATGGAGATGACGTGGTCGCCGCGATATTCGAACGTGGTGGTCAACCCGACCGGATCGACGATGCGGTCGAGCTTCGTGCCGCTGTAAACATATTCGGTGACGTTCCCGTTGCGGTCCGTGATCGTGTGCAGCAGTCCGTCCTCGTTGAAGAGGTAGACGGTGCCGTCCAGCATGCGGCGCTCGAACACGCCGCTGCTGTTCAGGATCAACTGCGAGTAATCCAGCACGAGCGAGGTCCACGGCTGGTCGGCCTCGGCGGGCGCCAGATAGATTTGCTCGGCGCCGTTGCCGTTGACCAGAACGATGCCGCTCTCGCCGGGCAGGATGCGGAAGTAGTCTTTCAGACCCCAGCCCGCACCGAACGGGCCATCCACCTCGGCCACATGCGCGAGCGGCCGGGTCTCCGTGAACCAGCGGCCCAGCCACTTTCCGTTCTTCAATTCGAACAGGCCGAATTCGGCGGACAGCGTGTACAGCCCCGCCTTCGCCTCGCCGAAATCGATCGGCACGGCAAAACCATAAACCTCGTCCGGTTTGATCGCGTCGGGCAGCGTGAAGAACACTTCGCCGCCGGTCAGGCCCATCGTTGCCGCAAGCTCGGCGGAAAGCCCTTCCACACCGACTGTCTCCTGGCCCAGCCGCGCTGAAACGCGCGCCAGCAGTTTCAGGGAGCCGGGGCTGCGGGCGCCGATCGCCGCCAGCAGGTCGCTCCCGGTGAACGCCAGATAATGCAGGTGCACCGGATTGGCGCGCAGCGAGTCGTAGTGAAGCACGAGCCCCTGGTTCCTCGCGAGCGACCGGTACGTCACCAGCGCGTGTTCCTGGTGGAAGGCGCCTGTCTGGACTTCGGTGCTGGATGTTTTGCCCGCGCTCACCGTCAGCGCGTTGTCTGGCCAGGCGCTCAGGCCCGGGTCATGGTTGAGCGGAGTCGTCGCCAGCCGCAGGAAGGTTCGATCGAGGATCTGTTGCACGGCAATCCCCCGCGGGGCGCGAGGCAGCGCGATGGGAGCCTGGGGATTCAATCCCGGCCCGCCCGGAGTGCCGTAGACAAGATACCCGTATTCGGCGGAAATGATGCTTGGCTCGCCGTTCTCGTTGAGCACCGGTTTGCCCTGCGCGTCCAGTTTGTACTGAATGCC
Organism: uncultured Akkermansia sp.; assembly: GCA_964647495.1. Lineage (GTDB taxonomy): Bacteria > Verrucomicrobiota > Verrucomicrobiia > Verrucomicrobiales > V1-33 > CAJBME01. The sequence continues at coordinate 13,822 of CAZYHO010000037.1, forward strand.
TTCCAGCTCGCGGTTGTAGAACCGAACATCGCCCCTCACGAGCACGGAGGCGTCCACCAGGTCGATCGGCACGGTCGAGAGCGGGCCGCGCACCAGCGCAGACATTTCCTGGTAGACGATCGGATGATCGGTTTCCGGAAGCTGCGACCATCTCGACAGGGGATCCCTGGAGGTGGCCGCCTTCTCGATGACGCGAAGCATCCTCACCGCGTCGTAAACCATCAAGGAATGAATGCCGGTGTAGGCGGCATACAGATGCCCGGTGAGTTGCGAGAGCGCGAGGTTGTCCGGGAACGAGTGAATGACGGGAGACGTGGCGGCCACGAGGCGCGGCCGGTGCAGCGGATCGGAAAAATCCCCGAGGATATCGCGGACGATGCCGATATTGCCGCCCGCGCCCAGGGGGAAGGCCAGCGTCTTGCCGTCCACCGGGCTGGTCAGATGGGCATTGTAAACCCAGACCGGCGCGATGTTCGGATCGGTGAGGGGATCTCCGATCACGAACTTCTTGAACCCGGAAATGAACGCGTAGGCGGGATGCTCGCCAAGCAGTATGTCAATCCCCTCTGAATCCTTGTCCACCACGCGGTCGGCAAAGGTGTTTGCGGGCAGGAAAGCGACTCCCTGGATGTTGCGCACGCCGAAAACCTGGGTGGCGCGGCCTTCCACGAAGCGCGGAATGATGCCAAAACCTGTGACATCCACGTAATTGACATCGTAGAGCGGCCCCGCCTTCCGCAGCACGCCGAGCGCCTGCGCCGAACTCAGGCGGTCCGTGAAGAGGACTACGTCCGGATCGTCCGTGAGCGTGATGTCATATGGCTCGGGGCCTACGATGACTTCGACCACCTCGAAATCCTCCAGGTACTCCGGCGTGCCGAAAGCCGGGAAAACCAGCAGCCGTCCATCCGGGGCGCCGTACTGGCCGAACAACGTGCGCCCCGGCGCCGCCACGACCACGCTCTTTCCGTCTTTCGCGACCGCGATGCCGCGCAGCCCCAGCACAACGGTTTCGTGCTTGAAGGCGATCGTGGCCAGGACGGTGTGATACGTGTCGGAGAACGGATTCGTATCCACGACATAGACCATCCCCTCGAGTTCATCTGAAATGTAGAGATAGGTATCATCGGCCGAGAGCGCCAGCTTGAAGGGACGCGCGCCCTTTGGCAGGATGATGCTCTGGATGCCAGCCATTACGGGATCGACATCGACCTGGTGCAGCCCGGCGGCATCGATCACCGCGATCGCTCCCGCCCCGGCCAGAGACACATAAACACGTGCGCCGTTGGCGGTGACGGCCGCCTGGCGCGGCTCCAGGTAACCGGCCCCCGAAACGGGAGCCAGCGTGATGCGGGCCACTTCGTGAGGATTGGCGACGAACTGCGGCCTTCCGCCCACGATCACCGTGGAAACCGTATCGATCACCGAGACGCTGTCGGCGCCGCCGCTCGGCGCGAACACGTAACGGCCCACAGTCAAGATGCGCACCGGATTGCTGGTGAACTCGCGCCGCTCGAATGTTCCGTCGAGCGGCTCCTGGGTCGGGCGGGTCACGGTGATGAAGGCATCCGCAAGGCTGATGCCATCGGGCAGCGCCAGCGTCAGGATGTACGGCGAGGACTGCGTGCCATCCCCCTCGATCGTCATGTCACTGCCCCAGACCACCACATCGCGCCCGCCGTTTACGCGCGGGGAGCCGTCGGTATTGAAGCCATCGCGCGGGCCGATTTCGAATGTCACGTAAATGTCATCGAGGCGGTTGCCCAGGTCGGGATCGGGCGCCAGCACCCACGGGCTGCGCAGCAAGAAATGGAGGCCGGTGATGCGCACCTTCGGTTCCGGCGAGCCCGCGCTCATATCCACGATGAACTCGGCGCCCCCGATCGAAGGTGGCGGAATTTCCTGCACGGACGAGATAGGCAGGCGCAACGACTGGCCGAAGCCGGCCAACCTGAATTCCCCCGGGGCCAGCATGACATTGGTTTCGCCGACCCGCAGGAAGCCATCGTTGGTCGCGGCCCGGAAAGTGAAGCGGACATCAACGCCGCTGACCATCGGGATGTAGAAATCGCCCAGCGCACCCACCGCCGCATACACCTTCGTTTCGCCGAGTCCCGGCCCGCCGGCGATCTCCATATCCACCACGCCGGGGTCGGTGACGGCATCTCCAAGGCCCCGGATGCCGTGCTGGGTCAGCGTCCCGCCTCCCAGGGTGCGCGCGCTTTGGGCAGTGTCGGCTACCGCAAAGAGCAACCCGAGGAGGCCGAAACTGCCCGTGGCGGCCATCGCGCGCGTGCCGTGCGTGTAGTTCAGGCCGATGCCGCTCAACGGGCCGGAGCCCGAGCGCGCGGCCAGCCCGAGATTCGGCGGCGAGGTGGTCCGCATGAACCCATCCGCGCCGACAAGAAGCGTGTCGATCAAGAACCATGTGTTCTCGGTCGTGCCGTCCGCGTTCCGGATACTCACCGGCTGGAGCAGCGGCAGGACCGTGCCCGGCGCGACGCCGGCCGGAGCCGGCATCACCACGCTGAAGGGCAGCGAGTCGGTCAATCCATCGAATCCGGTGACTTCGAAACCACCCGCGAAATCCCAGCCGTAGGGCGCGCCGTAGGTGAAATCGGACTCATTCAGCGCATTCACCTCCATGGTGGCCGGCTGGGCGAGGGCGCCTTGGGGGACGCCGACAGTGATACCTGAGCCGCTTGAGAGGATCGCGCCATTCTCATCCACCACGACGGAACCGGTTTGCGGCAGCGTAATCAGGATCGGCGCCACCACGCTGCGGCCGCCTTGCACCATCGTCACCAGCACGGTGCCTTCGGCAAGCGCGGTAAACAAACCGTCCTCGGTGATGGAACCCAGCGAGGGATCGGAAACGAAATAGCGCGCGCCCGCCGCCGCCGTGGAAACGTCCACAACAGCGTCCGTCGTGCGCTCACGGATCACGAATTGCCGCGTGCCACCCGGCTGCAAGGTATAAGAAAGCGGATAGAATTCGAGATTCGGATACGAAGGTTTGCCGACCACCACCACGGTGGCGATGGTGAGGCCGAAGGCATCGATCCGAATGATTCCATGGCCGTTTTGTCTGGCGAAGAGGGCGCCTGTGGCGGTGACGGCGGCGGTTGCGGGATTGAGGCTGGTGAAGGTGATGAGGGAGGCGGGGACGAGGCGTGTCTGGCCGTCGGAGAAGGTGGCTGTGACTTCGAGGGTAGTGCTGGCGCCGAGGGAGAGGACTGGATCGTCGGGCGTGACGGACAGGCGTGTGACGGTGGCGGGGGTGACGGAGACCGTGATGGTGGCCGGCGCGGAGAGTATGGAGCCGTCGTCGGCGACGAGGGTGAAGCTCGCCGTGCCGGTGAAGCCTGGCGTCGGAGTGAAGATGGCGGTCGTTCCTCCTTGGAGTGCCACGGTGCCGTTGAGAGCGCCGAAGACGAGGAAGTGGAGGCGGTCGCCGTCGGGGTCGGTGGCGAGGGCGGCGAGGTCGATGCTGACGCTGAAGTTGCGTGGGGTGGTGAGGGTGGCGGCGGCGGTGAGGGTGGGGGCGCGGTTGGAGGTGAACCCGAAATTGCCATCGCGCAGGACGGTATCGGCGGCATTGACGAGGCCATCGCGGTTGGCGTCGACCGCGGCGGCCAGGCTGTCGTTGCCATCCACGTCCAGATCGCCATCGACGTCGCCGGGGACGAAAATTTCCAGGGTATAGGCGCCGGAGGGGACGGTGACGACGTACGGACCGGCGGCATCGAAGGTGTAGAGGCTGACGCGGCGCGGGCCGCTTGTGGAGGTACCGGTGGCGATGCCGCCGCCGACAACGGGCGCGGCGGAAGCGCCGATTGTTTCGAAGCCGAGAGTGAGCCGGCCGCCTGTGGGCGAAGCGATTTCGCCGGGGCCGAGGATGAAGAGGAAATGGTCGAGGCCGCCGGGGGCGGTATTGACCGAACGCGTCTGGCCGAGAAAATCCGCCACGCCGCCTGACAGAACACCTACCGGCGAGGCACTCACGAAGACGCCATCGGCATCGTATTCGACGAGCGTGCCGGGTTGTCCTGCGGGCGGCGCGAGGGCGGTGATCAGGTGGTCGTGTTCGGGGTGGTAGCCGTACCATGTGCGGCCGCCGCTCGCGCTGTTGGTGACCGAGAGCAGGTCGCCGGCCTGGTTGTAGCGGAAGCGATGCAGTGAGCCATCGGGCAGCGCGATCGACTCCAGGCGTCCGGCGGCATCTTTGGCGAAGCTGATGCGCTGGCCGGTTTTCGCCGACACCAGGCCGCTGTCGGAGAGCACGAGGCGGTCGCCGGCGGCGGTGG
>CAZYHO010000038.1:0-18040 GCA_964647495.1 uncultured Akkermansia sp.
GTTTATGGGATCGGGGGGAGGGCCTGGAGGAGTTTGTCGCGGTCGGCGGGCGGGATGTGGAACGTCTGTTGGAGGGCCGGCCAGGCGGCGGTGTGTGCGCGGTGGAGGCCGAGGAGGCGGGCCATTTCGCGCTCGTAGTGGAGAACCGCGCGGAGGTCGGGGTCACGGGATTCGAGGAAATCGAGGGCGCGTGTGAGGAGCGAGAAGTGTTCGGGGATGGGGGTGGCGCGTTCGGCGACGTGTTCGAGCAGGCGGACGAACCAGGAAGCCGCCAGGACGCGCTGCCATGACTCCCTGAGGGTGAAGCGGTGGCTGGTGACGGAGGCTTCGCGCAGGACGTGAAGATCCGAGCGCCGGCTTTCGGCGTAGGCGAGGTCGGCGGTGAGGAAGAGGTCGAGGCGTCCGGCGAAGGCGCTGGCCGGCCGCAGGGCGCCCTTGGCCACAGTCTTGATGAGGCCATGGTCGGCTGAACACCAACTGACGATGAGGCTCGTTTCGGTGAGCCGCATGCGGCGGAGCAGGATGGCGGGTGTATTGATCAGGGAGTGAGGACGATTTTGCCGGCGGCGCCGGGTTCGAGCACGGCGATGTGTGCTTTGGCGGCCTCGGCGAGGGGTATCGTGCGGCTGACGACGGGGGTGAGCGTGCCGTTGGCCAGGCCCGGGGCGAGGCCGGCGTGGACGATGGCCAGCTCCCCTGGTGTGGCGTTGAAGAGAAGCAGGCCCCGAACATCGGCTTCGCGCACCATGAGATCGCGCGGGTTGATTTCGATGGGGCCGCGGCACCCGATGACGATGATGCGCCCCCGCCTGGCGATGACGCGCGCGTCCTGGGCGAGATTGACGTTTGCAAGCATTTCCAGGATGAGGGACGGGCCGGCGCGGTCGGTGAGGTCCGGGAGGGCCTCGAGGTAGCCCGGTTTCGAATGGTCGAGCACGTGGTCCGCGCCGTGGGTTTTCACGAGGGCCAATCCGGCCGGGGCGCCGGCGGTGCCGATAACGCGGAGACCGAGTGTGCGCGCGATTTGCACCGCGGCCAGCCCCACGCCACCGCTCGCGCCGTGAATCAGGACGGTTTCTCCCGGCTGGGCCTGGCCGCGCTGGACGAGCGCGCGCCAGGCGGTGGCATACGGAATGCCGATGGCAGCTCCCTGCGCGGCCGTGAGCCGGTCCGGCAGCCGGTGAATGGCGGCGGCCGGTGCGATGAGCCAGCCGGCGTAGGCCCCGCTGATGGTGGAAGATGTGTAGACGCGGTCGCCTGGCTCCCATTGGTCGGCGCCTGGGCCGACGGCATCGACGAGACCGGCGGCGTCGGTGCCGGGCGTCCATGGGAGTGGCAGCGCGGGGTTGGAGCCTGTGCGCTGGTAGGTCTCCACCGGGTTGACGCCGATGGCTTCGACCTTGAGCAGAACCTGGCCCGGGCCGGGCGAGGGCACCGGCATGTCCTCGTAGCGCAGCACTTCCGGCCCTCCGAATTCATGGACGCAGATGGCCTTCATCATGGCGGCCAGTGTGACACATCAACGGAACCATGCGAGCGGATAGAAAAAAAGCCATCCGAGGACGAGCAACGGCCCGAGGCACCAGAGCACAAATACCCAGAGCCGGCGGTGGTCTACGTCCTCCCGGTCGTCGGGAAGCGAGGCCACCACGCCGGCCACGACGACAAGCAGGAGGAGCAGCCCGGCGAGATCGACCGGGTAACCGCCGGGCCGCTGCCAGGGCAAATAACCGCTGCGCACGGCGTCGATCCAGTACAGGCCGGCGCCCACCCAGCCGATGAGGGAAAAGGCGATGGCTGCGAGGCGTTTGCGGCGCTCGAACTGGCGTGTCTTCATGGGGCGAGCGCGGTTTTTACCCAACACGGCTGCAGAGGCAAGGAGCGACGGGCGATGGGGGTGGTGAGGGTGGTGAGCGCGGGGATGGTGCTGCGGTTGGTGAGGGTGGTGAGGTTGGTGAGCGGCGGGGTCAATTTTCTGGAGAGAGCCATCCCCATTCGAGCAAGGCGGTTTCGAAGGCGCCGTGGTTCCGCCAGTCGTAAGTGAAGACATGCAGGCCCAACTCGCGGCCGGCGGCGGTATTGGCAGGCGCATCGTCGAGATACAGCGTGCTGGCCGGTTCGCAGCCTGAAAGCGCGATCAGGTCGTGATAGATTCTGGTGTCCGGTTTGGCGGATCCGGCGATGTGGGAGAAGGCGCCGCCCCGGAAAAGCGCGAAGACAGGATAGGAGGCACGGAGGTAATCGAGATGGAGGCCGCTCGTATTCGAAAGCAGGTAAAGCGGAACACGACCGGCCAATCGCTCGACCAGGCGGACCATGGGCGTGTTTTCCTCGAAGATATCGCAGTAGGCGGCGACAAATGACTCCCGGTCGCCGCGGTAGCCGATGGCATCGCTCGCCTCATCGACGAATGCGGAGCCGCTCAGCCGGCCCTCCTCCAAGGCGGTGATCATCGGGCGCAGGCACACCTCGATGGCCTCCGCCGAGTGCGGAGAGTCGGCGGCCAGGCGGCGCATGGCTTTGGTGAAATCAAAGGTCACGAGGACGTTGCCGATGTCCAGGAAGAGGGTAGTCATGGGGCCGATGGGGCTCAAAGGAAATTGAGAGGGTGCAGGATGTGGTGGGCGGCGTGGGTGGCGGCGGCGGGGCGGCGGAAGCGCCAGGCGGCGTTGCGGTGGCGGCGCCAATCGCCGGAGGCGGCGGATTCGCGGAGGAGCGGGCCGAGGGCGTCGGGATCTTCCTGGAGCCAGCCGGATCCACGGCGCTGGACGAGTTCGGCGTTTCCCTCTTCCTGGCCGGGGACTACTTTGACGATCAGGCCGGGGCGGCCGGCGGCGGCGGTTTCGTGGGTGGTGGCGCCGCCGGCTTTGGCGATGACGACGTCGTGGGTGGTCATGAGGGCGGGCACGTTATCGACCCAGCCGAGGACATGGACGCGGCCGGGGTGGGCGGCGGCGCACTCGCGGGCGGCGGCGCCGAGCCTGTCCGCGTGGCGTCCGAGGACGACGGTGATTTCCAGCGACTCAGGCCCGTGCCGGAGGAGCGAATGAAGGGCGCGGCGGAACGCATGGGTCTGGCTTGCGGGGAAGAACAGGGCTTTGCGCGGGAAATCGGCGGCCGGGGAGGCCGGCAGGTCGGCGAACTCGGGCGAAACAGGGAACCCGGAGTCGATCACATCAGCGCCCGGCTGTTGCCAGGCATTGAGGATGGCAGCGGAGATTTCGTCGGCGGCGAAATAAGTGGCGACCGAGTCGCAGCGCCACACCGGGTGGATGGTGATCGAATCGGTAACCACGGTGTGGACGGGAATCGGCGAGCGCCCAAGGATGCGGTGCAGGAGGTGCGGGTAAAGGGGAAAGGTGCAGGCGATGGCGGCCGGCGGATCGGCGCGCAAGTCGCGCGCGAGCGCCTCGCGCAATGGTCCGAGCGCCCGGACCGGGTCATTTTCCAGCGGCAGTCCGCCCGCGCGACGATAAAACTGACGCCAGGCCCAGGGCGCATGCATGATCGTGGCGGCATATATTTGTTCCAGGAGACGCCCGACCAGCGGCTGGGTCTCGCGGATAATATTGCGCACATCGATTCTCGCCGCGCCGCGGGATTCCCGCCGCAACGCTTCGGCCAGGCCGCGGGCCGCGCTGTTGTGGCCGTCCCCGAACGAGGCGGTCAGGAGCAGGATGCGTGGGATTGGCATGACGGGCGCAATACACTCTCTCGCGGCGGCGGCCATCATGACACCGCGGCTTTCGGTTGAAAACTTAAGAATGGTGAAATATATTGCGGCATCGATCCGCCCGCTTCCAACTCATTGATGACATGGCGATCCGCGCGTCATCGCGCGCTGCGCTGGCCCACCTGGCTGTGGGCGGTGGCGGCGTGGGCGTGGATGGCCCAGGCGGTCGTGCAACACGATGGCGTGTCTGGCGCCGTTGGCCAGGCGGGGATGGGGCTGGCGGTGAACGGGCTGGTCGAGGAGCCGGTGGCGCCGCTGCCGGCCTGGGATGCGCAGCCGGTGACACTGCGGCTGCGCGTCGAGCCGGACGAAGCGGGGTATATCGGACCGCTTTCCGAACGGCCACCGCGCTGGCGGTTCATGGAGACCGAGGTGCGGGCGGCGATGGACGAGGCGGCGGCGCAGGCGGGCGGACTGGCAGGCTGGCGTCGGGTCATCGTGGCCGGCACGGGCGAACGTGCCGGCAGCGCGCTGGACTGGGAGCGCGGCGGGCTTCGCGGCGGCGGTGTGCCCGCGGGCGCGCATCTGGTGATCGGCAATGGCTCGCGATGCCCGGACGGGCGCGTGGAACGGACGGCGGTTCCGCTTTCCGGATCCATTCTGGTCGTGGCGCTGGTCGGCGATTTTGCGCGTCACGAACCGACGGCGGATCAATTGCGCGCCGTGACCGAGGTGGTCGACTACGCGCGGGCAAAATGCGGGGTGATTCCGGTGGAGCCCGCGATCGACGGCACGGGTCCGCTGGGCGCGGCGGTGCTCGACGCGGCGTACAATACCGGCTTGACGGCCCGTCCGTCGGGAACGGAGATGTTCCGCTGATCTCTGGACGATTTCACAAAAAAACCGCGCGATCCGGAGGGATCGCGCGGCGGCGGCGAAGGGAGGGATGGGGCCGGTGTCAGGACTTGAGGTAGGGGGAGCCGGGGGCTGTCATCTGGTCGTGGATCCAGGCGTAGGTTTTGGCCATACCGTCGCGGAGGCGTATGGACGGCTCCCAGCCGAAGTGCTGCCGGATGAGGGAATTGTCGCTGTTGCGGCCGGCGACTCCCTTGGGGGCGCCGAGGTTGTAGCGGCGCTCGAGTTTGATGCCGGCGATGTCTTCGACGATATCGACGAGCTGGTTGATGGAGACCAGCTCGCTGCTGCCGAGGTTGAGCGGCTCGATGACATCGCCTTCGAGGAACATGACAGTGCCGTGGAGGCAATCGTCGATGTACATGAACGAGCGCGTCTGGTTGCCGTCACCCCAGATTTCGATCTCGTGTTTTCCGGAGAGTTTGGCGGCGATGACCTTGCGGCAAACGGCGGCCGGCGCCTTTTCGCGGCCGCCTTCCCATGTGCCTTCCGGGCCGTAGACGTTGTGGAAGCGGGCGACGCGCGTCTGCAGGCCGAAATCCTCGCGGAAGTGGCGGCACATGCGCTCGGAGAAAAGCTTTTCCCAGCCGTAGCCGTCCTCGGGCATGGCCGGGTAGGCGTCCTCCTCTTTCAGCGCGGTGACGTCTGGATCGCGTTGTTTGTCGGCGTTGTAGACGCAGGCGGAGGACGAATAGAAATACCGCTCGACGCCGGCCTGGCGGGCGGCCACGAGCATGTGCGTGTTGACGAGCACGGAGAGCATGCACAACGCCTTGTTGTTTTCGATGAACCCCATGCCTCCCATGTCACAGGCGAGGTTGTAGACATGCTGCATTCCATCGGCGGCCGCTTCGCACACTTCGCGGAGCGAGCAGTCGGCGACGCGGTTTTCCGCGAAGTCATGCACCTGGTACCATTCATCGAAGGGTTTGGAGTCGACGGCGCGGACCCTGGAATAGCCCAGGGAGCGCAGATGATTGACGAGGTGGCCGCCGATGAATCCTCCGGCTCCGGTGACGACTACTGAGTTTCTGTTCATGGTTGGGGTAAGGGGCAAGGGGTAAGGGGTAAGGGGCAAGGGGGAAGGGCAAGGTCAGCCGAAGTTTTTCCTGTTCACATACACATACAGGACGGTGACGATGGCAAAGGTGGAATGCATGACCAGGGCGAACTCGAAGTAGGCGCCCGCCATCCAGCTTATGGCCACGCCGGCGCGGTAGGGGGCGTCGTCGGTGAGGTTGCCGAGCAGGCGTTTGACGCGGGTGAATGCCCCGGGCGGGCGCGGGAGCGGCGAGTGGTGGCGGCGGCGGTCGGCGGCGCCGCGCAGCCAGGTCACCATGCTGAAGACTTGTTTGGGGACGAGTGACCAGACGAGCAGGGCCGGTTTCCAATCGGCCGGCACGAGCAGGGTGGGTTTTGAAAGCGCGACGACGCCGAGCGCGCCCGCGAGCACGATCGAGAGCGTGAGATCGCAGATTTTGTCAAGGATGTGGCCGAAGCCGGATGTGCGGCCGCTGAGGCGCGCGACCACGCCGTCCGCGCAGTCAAAGCAGCAGGACCCGAGCAGGCCGACGAGGAGGGCGATGCCGCCGGTGAGTGGGCTGACACCAGGCCACGAGGCGATCGCGACGCCGCCGAGCCCGCAGGCGAGGGCGGTGAGGGTGAGGAAATTCGGGCTGAGGCCGAGGCGCAGGGCGGCCCACGAGATGAGCGAACCGATGCGGTATCCGAACTGCTCGGCGACCCAGAAGCAATCCTTGCTGCGGGCCTCCCAGCACTGGCCGAGAGAAGGCATGCGGGAGCCGTCCGGTGTTTGGATGGTGTTCAATGCGGCGTGGTGGAAGTGGGGCCGGATTGGGGCGCCCAGCGGTCGATGGACTCGTTTTCGCGCCGGAGCTGGGCCTCGATGATCTGGTAGGATTTTTCGAGGATTTTTTTCTTGATGCCCGTGGTGCTGACGCCGGGCGTATAGCTGAGGTAAACGACGTCGCCGCCCTGGGCCTTCATCCACGCGAGGCCCCCGAGGGGTTTCCCGACCCAGTCATCGCCGATGGTGACGACAGAGATCCGGTGCTGCTGGAGCAGGGAGACGGGGACGAGTTCGTGCTGGACGACGACCTCGTCGGTCCATCGCAGGGCGCGGACCAGCTCGATGCGCTCCTCGAATGGAACGATGGGTTTCATGCCCTTGTAGGCCTCGATCAATTCGTCGGTGCTCACGCCGACCACCAACCTGTCGCCCAATTCGCGGGATCGGCGGATCATATTGATGTGGCCGACGTGCAGGAGGTCCCAACTGCCGGAGGTGTAGACGACTTTCATGCCATTTCAGGTGAGGGAGGGGCGGCGCGGAGGCCGAGGCGGGTTACGTGGTGGAGGAGGCGGCCGGCCAGTTCGATGTGATCGGCCTCGGAGGCGGCGCCGAGGTGGGCGACGCGGAGGAGGGATTGATCCGGCGAGGGCAGAACGAACCAGCCTTCGGCGGCGAGATCGCGGACGAGGGGAGCGACCGGCGCGGTGAACCGGAGAGCGGTCAGGCAAGCCGACGCGCTGCGGGTGGCGGGCGACCATCCGCCGCGGCCGATGGCGTCGCGGAAAGCGGTGGCTTTGGCCTGGACGGCCGTCCGTTGGGCGGCCGCGGCGCCTTGGCGTTCGATTTGAGCGAGGCGGTGATCGAGCTGGACGTAGAGTTGGGCGGCCGGGCTCCACGGCGGCTGGCCGCGGGCGAAGCTGCTGGCGTGCCGTTGCGGATCGAAATAAAAGCTGAGCGGATGATCTGCGGGCATTCCGAGGGTGGGCCGGACGGCAAGGAAAGCGAGGCCTGGCGGGAGGCAGAGGCCTTTCTGGCTGCTGAGCACGGCGGCATTCACGGAGCAGTCGTCCATGGCGAACGGATCGGCGAGGAAAGATCCGATGGCGTCGACAAGGAGGTGGCAGCCGGCGGCTTGGCAGAGGCGGCCGAGGCGGGGGAGGTCGAGCAGTTCGCCGGTGGACGTTTCGTGGTGGACGGCCATCACGGCATCGTGGCGTCGCGTGGCGAGAGTGGATTCGATGGCGGCCCAGGGCGGTTCGTCGTGGGCGGACCAGGAAAGTCCCTCGACGTGGAGGCCGAGGAAGCCTGCCATTTCGAGCCAGCGGTCGCCGAAAGTGCCGGCGTGCAGGACGAGCAGCCGGCGCCAGCGCGGCCCCCAGCCGGCGAAGAGGGCTTCGACGGCGCCGGTTCCCGAGGCGGTGAAGGAAAGGATGTGGGCGTCGCGGGCGCCGAGGAGGTCGGCGAGGCGGCGGTGGCAGGCGGTGACCAGGGTGCCGAATTCCGGAGTGCGCGCGTAGGGCACGTCCCGGGATCCGAGGGCGAGGATGTCAGGCTCCAGATTGCCTGGAAACACGAAGAGTTTCACGCGAGCGGAGGGTAAGTGGTTTCGTCTTCGCCGCGCAGCGTGAGGACCGGCGAGAGCGTCGTCTTGAATCCGAATGACGCGTAAAACTCCTCCAGGCCCGGCAGGGATGTCAGGAAGATTTTCATGTACCCGCGGCGGCGGCATTCCCGCACCGAGTCTTCGACGAGCCGCCGGCCCCAGCCGAGACCCTGGGAACCGGGATGGACCATCACGTCGCACAGGTAATAAAAATAGGCATGATCCGTGACGATGCGCAGGAAGCCGAGCAGCGATGAATCCTGCCGCAGCGTGCAGGAAATCGTGTGGGCGAGCGAGCGGGCCTCGCGCTCCGGGTCACGCAGGCTGCGGTGAAACACGGCCTGCGCCGGAAACGGGATGCGCGGCGAGGCGTCCATGGCATCGAGCAATGACTCCAGTTCCGCGACCGTCACGGTGCGATCATCGAAGGTGTAGACCGGTGATGGCGATGCGGACATCCGTTTTACGCTGGTGTGGCGGCCGTCACCGTGCGCACCGCGGCGGCGACGTCATCCGGGGTGTGGCGGCGCATCCATTCCTGGCCGAGTGCGATGCCGGCATTGGTCGGATGCACCGGGGCGAAGTCCGGATCGTTCTGCCGGTGAAGGGCGAGGCTGCGACGGCCGCTGGGCGCCCAGAGCGGCAGCGTGCCGGCGCCGTACAGAGCGACGAGCGGGACGCCAAGCGCATCGGCGAGATGCATGGGGCCTGTGTCGACGCTCACGACGGCGCGCAGGATGGAAAGCTGGCGTGCCCAGGACGCCAGGTCGGGGCAGAGGGCGACGTCGTGATGATCGAGTCCGAGGGCGGCGGCGGTGGCTTCGAGCTGGCCCGGTCCGGCAAGGCCGCGCACGAGCCATCCATCCTGCCGGAGAAGGGCGATGGTGGTTTGCCAGGAATCGCGCGGCCAGAGTTTCCCCTGCCACGGTGCGAGCGGGATCAGGCCGGCGACGGGAGGTCCGGCCGCGCCGGGAGGCGCCGGCCAATGGCTGCGGAGATCGAGCGGGAAGCGGGCCGGATCGGCTTCGGGGACCAAGGCGGTGAGGAATCGGAGGTTCGACTGCCACCGCCGCAACGCGCCGTCATACGCGATCGGCTCGGCGGCACGGGCCGGTGTCGCGAGGTCGTAGGCGAGGTAATGGTCGAGCGTGAGGACGCGGCCGCAGCGGGCGAGCCGGAGCAGGAGGAGGTTACGGGTATCGCCTCGCGTGTCGAGGCCGACGGAGCCGGCGGCGGCCTTCCTGAGGTCGCGCAGGAAACTTCGCATGGCCGGTCCGATCAGGGAAACGGCGCGGTATTTCTCGCGATCGTCGTAGGCCGTCCAGGGAAGCCGGCAGTCGAGCCATGAGATTTCGGCCGGGAAGAGGTCGCGCCACGAATTCCGGGCGCAGACTGTGACCTGCCATTCGTAGGCGAGCAATCCGCGCACGAGCGGGACAAGCGAAATGGCGTCACCCAGGCCGTATGGTTCGAGGATGAAGGCCCGGCGCGGAGTGGCCGAGGGTTGGTGGCCGCGGCGCGCCGCGAACCGCGCGGCAGTCGCGCCAAACCCGATCAGGGCGGCCATCGCGTGTCTGGCCGTGCCGAGCCGGATGGGGCGGGTCGGGGAAATCGACTGCATGCGGGCGGGGGGAGCCAAGGCTCAGGGGTCAGGAGTCGGAGGTCAGAGGCCGCAGGGAGGGGGATGGTTTTTTGTATTTGTGCGCGAGCCACTCGCGGTTGCAGGTGACTCGGCCGTCCTCGAGTTTGAGCCACGGGAAGAGGTCATCGGGCAGAGCGGGTTTGTGAATGCAAAACGCGATGTTATTCGCGAAGGGCGGCAGGCGGCCGAGCGCGGCGAGCAGGCCGGTCATGGCGCCGACGGCGCGGCCGACGACGCCCTGGCGGCTGAGCCCCTGGAGGCGGCTCGGGATTCTGGTGGCGTAGAAGAAGTCGATCTTGTGGCGGGCGATCGGGTTGTAAATCTGGACGGTGCGTTCGATGTCGCCGCGGTTGAACCGGACGACGTAATTCGGGATTTCAGTGTTGGCCACGCCGCCCCAGCGGCAGTCGTTGTAAAAAACGGCGGCATCCTCGTATGCCTGACCTGCGCCCAGTTTGACGCCCAGCGTGGTGTACAGGTTGCGGTGTGGTTCGAAACCGATGACCGCGCGGCGGGCGACACGGTACATCTCGTTGATGCCGCGTTGTGGGCAGCGCAGGTGGTGCAGTCCGCTGTGGACAATGGCCACGTCGAAACTGGCGTCAGCATAACCCAGTGCTTCCAGATCCTGGAATTCCCAGCGATACGGCGCGAACCCGGCGCCGCCATCCACCTTTTGCCGCTCGTCGAGATTGGTGATCGTCACGTTCGCGAATCCGAGCGACTCGAGGACCTGCTTGTCGAACGGCCCCGCACAGACGACCAGCACGCTGTCATCCAGCCGAAGCACCTTCCGGGCCAGCAGACGTTGCAGCACGTCGCGGTAGAAAACGCTCAGGTCGAAGTTGTCACTGGTCATTGGTCATTGCTCACTGGGCGAGCAGGCCGAGGCGGAAGAAGCGGCGGGAGGCGCCATTGGTTTCGTCGAGCGGGATGAGGATATGTTCGACCGCTACGGAGGCGGCGGTTTCAGCGATGGTTGCGGGCGGGAGCCACGACCAGGGTTCGGGAGCGAGGGAGGTCGTGGCTGTCCAGTGAGGGCGATAAGCCCAGGAGCGCTGGTGGACGCGGAGATGCAGGATCAGGGTGAACGGATTTGCGTCGGGGGTTTCGGTGATTCCCCAGGCATCGATGCCGTCGAAGGCGCGGGGATCGGTGAGGAGCGCGAATTCGAGGGCGTTGGGCAATCCGTCTTCGTCCGGATCGAGGCCGCTGTCATCGCTCTCGGGATCCAGATCGTGGAGTGTTTCCCAGGCGTCGTGCATGCCGTCGGTGTCGGTGTCGCTCCAGACAAATCCCGGGCGGCCGGCTTCGAAGGCTGCGAGGTTGTTCTCGCCATCCCAATCGGAATCCAGTTCGGCATCGGCGATGTGGGGATTCGAGCACGCCTGAAATTCCCACCAGTCCGGCAGGGAATCGCCATCGGAGTCGGCGGTGAGGCGGCCGGCGCCGAGCCATTTGGCCTGGAGCACGAGATCGACAAACCGGCGGTCGAGCGGGGAGAGAGGGCCGGCATGCAGGATGACTTCGCCGATGTCGGCCGGATATGGATCGGAGCCGCCGAGGGTGAAGTGCGAGGGCGAAGAGGTGGTGATGCCTGTGAGTTCGAGGACGGCAGTGCCATTCACGAAGAGGCGCGCGGGTTCGGAATCGGAGCCGGTCAGGCACGTCAGGATGAATGGCCCGGCGGGAAGGGTGGCGGTGGCGGTGGCGGAAAGCGATCCGTCCTGGTTGCGCAGCACGAGCCGGCCCAGCTCCGCGCCGACGACGAGGTCGCCGAACGAGAAGATCGACAGGAAACCGGTCGCCGGCGGGTTTTCGGCCGGACGAACGGCCATCGACAACGTCAGCCCTTCGGCGTGGAGCAAAGCGACGGGATCGACCGGCGTGGCGGAAACGAGGGCATTTTCCGCGAGGCGGACGACCGGCCGGCCGCTCCACAGCGTGCCGCCGACAGCCAGAGCGGAGTCGGGATCCTGGCGCTCGCCGTGGCGGGCGTGCGCGGCGCTGTCGCGCCACCGGATCACGTTTGATTCTTCTGTTTCCAGGCCATGGTCGGCGCGCCACCACAGGCGGATGCGTTGGAAACTGAGGAACGGCGGGTCGACATCGGGGGTTTGGGGATCGGAACCGTTTTGAAATTCCTCGAGGTTGCTCAGGCCGTCGCCGTCGGGGTCGGCGCCCGCGTCGTCCAGCAGCGGATTCGTACCCCAAAGGAGTTCCCAGCCATCCGGGAGTCCGTCGCCGTCGGTGTCGGTGCTCTGCGGATTGAGCCCGAGTTCGAATTCGACGAGGTTGGTGACACCGTCCTTGTCTTCATCGCCGAGGGCATCGGGTGTGAGCGGGTCCAAACCGGCGGTTGTTTCCCAGTCATCCGGCAGGCCGTCGAGGTCACGGTCCTGCGAGTTCGGCAGGCCCGAGACCATTTTTTTTTGTATGAAGTCCTCGACGGATCGCCGTTCGCGATTGGTGAGAAGACGGCGGAAGAGGACAATATCGCCGAAGGCGCCCGGTTGCTGAACGACGCCGTTGATGTGGCCGAGCGCGAGCGAGGCCGGGCTCGGAATGACCACGCCCGTGGGGGAGGTGGCCTCGAGCCGCCCGTCGAGATACAAGCTGCCTCCGGTGCCGTTCGGGCCGACGGCGATCGTGATCAGATGGGGTTTTCCGACGGTCAGGCGGGTGTGGCTGGTCAGTTGAAGGGATCCGCCGCTTTGACCCGTGCTGAACAACAGGTAGCCACTTTCGAGGCGCAGCCTGAACCCCTGGTTCAGATAAACCTCGTTGGTGAGGATGGCACGCCACTCGCGGGTGATGTCGATCTCGGTCGGCTGGAACACGAGGCTGAGCGTGAATCCGCTGGCCGGCGTGCCCCAGCGATCCTCGGCGCCCGGAACGAGCAGCATCACTCCGGGATGAATCAGCGGAAGGCCGGTCGGTGTGGTGGCGGCAATCTTCGGGGTGCCGACCAATCCGAGCGACAACGGTTCCGCGCTCGTGGCCACCCACCGGGTCACCACGCCTTCCGCGTTGGTGGTCAGGCGGGACGAGGGCGTGAGCCAGAAAGCGAGCGCCTCTTCCGGGGACGGCAGATCCGATGGTTCGGGAACGGTGAAGTCGGTGCCATCGGCGTATTCCTCATAGATCGGGCGGCCGTCGCCATCGGAATCGATGTGTGAGTCGAAAACGAGCGGGTTCAGATCGTGGGCGCGTTCCCAGCCGTCCGGCAGGCCATCGTCGTCGGAGTCGGCCTTGAGCGGGTGAGTGCCCGCGGCGAATTCCTGGGCGTTGGTCAGGCCATCGGCGTCGGGGTCGCTGCTTCCGTCGAACGACTCGATCGATGGAAAATAGGCGCGCTCCCAAGTATCCGGCAGCCCATCCTCGTCCAGATCCTCGCTGGATAGGGGCGGGCGGCGGATGAGCTGCGATTTGAGCAGCGCGTAGTCATGACCGGTGGCTTCCTCGATGAGAGCGAATTGCGCGGTGCCGGTCGGCGGATAGTCGTAAGGGCCGATGACTTCGACGGTGCTGCCCTCATCCTGATAATTCGACCAGTCATGCCAATGGAGCCATTTGCCCACGGTGGCGTTCCAGTTGGGTTGCAGCCGCCAGCTCCAGAGCTGGTTGAGCGGCCTGCCGACGAGGTATCGATTGTCGCGCCATTCGAGGCCGGAGGCGAGGAAGTCTTCGTACGTCGCCCATCCGAGGGTGCCATAGTCGACGCCGTTGTGGCCGCCGGACGGCATGACGTGGATATTGTCGTGGACGCGGATTTTGCGGACGCCGAACTTACCTTGATAGTGAGCCTCATCCCAGGCGCGGTCGCTCTGGTTGATGACTATGATTCCCTGCTTGGAGCCCAAGGGCGAATTGAAGTCCGGTCCGGTTTCGATGTAGTTATCGTAAATGTCGGCGCCGGAGCCATTCTGGATGCAGATCTGGGCGCCCCAGAGGTTGCGGCGGTGGAGGACGCCGTTCCATCGGCAGATATTTCGCCGGATGATCGCCTGATCGCTGATTTCCATCAGGATGCCTTCCCAATGGTTGTATTCGACGATGTTGTCCTCGACGGTCATCAGCGTCGTCTTGATGTCCCACCACAGGCCGGGGCCTTTGTTATTGTGGATGTAGTTGCGGCGAAACACGGTGTCCCGTGTTCCCGCGACCTTGACGCCGCCGTTGTCCCAGGCGAGACCGGCGAACATGGACCAGACATTGTGGGAGATTTCGCATCCTTCGATGACGGCGCCGATGCCGGTTCCTCCGATGCCGCACATTCCGTTGTCGGTGATGTAACAATCCTGGACGACCGAGGCGCCGCTCATCAACCGGACGCCATAGGAATGCGATCGGGCGATGGTGCATCGCCGGAGCACACAGCCTTCCCCGAGGCGCACGGCTCCCTCCTGCGGCGGGCAAGGATATTGCTCGATCGTCAGGTCTTCGATGACCACTCCCACGGGCCAAGGTCGGCCCAATGGCGCGCAATCGATGGCCGTCCGGGACGGGCCGCCCAATTCCGCCAGCCGCCCGGTCGGGTCGGCGCGCAGGTAAACTCTGGCGTTCGCGCGGTCGAGGTACCACGCGTTCGTGGCGCCAAGCTGGTTGAGTGCCTGGACGGGCCGAAGGCGCGAGCCGTCGAGATAAAAGTCCTGCGGCTGGGTGCAGAGCGGTTCGGCGCAGGAGACGCCGGACGGTGAACTCATGGGGGTGACGACCGGTGCGTCATGGCTCCACCATTCGCCGTCGAAGGTCCATTCGTCGAGCACGAGACAACCGTTGAGCACGGCTCCGGGCTCGCCGCTGATCACGTCGCCGTCCTTGGGCACGATGCTGGCGCCGCGATGGACGCCGGCACTGAGGACGTACCGGGTGCCTGGCGGGTGCGCGTCGATGATCGACTGGAGGTTTCCTCCGAGCGGCAGGACGACCGGTTCGAATGCCAGGAGGCGGGCTGCGGTCAGACATGCGGCGAGCGCGGAGGCCCGGTGCACGAGGCGGAGGACGGACGGGGTGGAGCGCCGGCGAGCGGCGGGACAGGGGGTAAGCGTGGGATTCGACACGAACGGAACGGGGGGATGGAAACTCATCTGGTTAAGAATACGTCAGGCGGACGGCTGCGCCAGCCGGTGTCCGGCGGTTCGTCGCGGCGGGATCAGTACGGCCGGGGCGGGGGCCGGCGCCTCCTCCTCCTGGCGCTGCTTGCGCAGGTTGTCCAGATATGCATACGAAAGCCCGAAACACATCCAGGACGGGATCGCGGAATAGGAGGCCTCCCAGGCGTATTGGAAGAACGTGATGACGAATGCGCAGATATTCGATCCCCAGAAAAAGGCCTGGGACGGCGGGATGAGGCCGGCCCGGAACGCGAGCGCGGCCCGCCAGAAGTACCACAACTGCACTGCCACAACGGCGGTAAAGAACAGCCCGCCCAGCCATCCCATGCGCGCGAGGACGGTGAAAAACGCGTTGTGCGCGCCGCGGGTCCGGCTGACCTCGGGATTGGCGACGGAGACCCGGAAGAACTCGCGGTGGAAGTCCGACGCGATGTCGTAGCCGAACCCGAACCCGAGAAGAGGATTGTGGTTGGTGACATCGCGGGAAATTTTGGTCCACCATTTGAGCCGCCAATCGGCGGTGTCGGCGTCCGTTGTCTTGCCGGCCGAGATCTTTCTGGGATCGACGATGACTTCGAGCTGGTCCTTGATCTTGCGGAGTCGTTCGCGGCCTGCGGTCGGGTTGACTTCGATGAGCACGACCACCGCGCAGAGCATGAGGACAATGCCGCCGGCCATGCTCACGAGCAGCTTGTACTGGCGGGCGATGAGCAGGAAGAGGGCGAGCGCGGCGAACGCAAGGTAGTTGGCGCCGCGTCCGATCGCGAGGATGTACGCCGAGACGGCGAACATGATGAGGAGATAGAAGATGTTGAACTTGCCCGGCCCTCCTCCCTTGCAGGCGAGGAAGAGGATCAATCCGAAGGCCGCGGGATGGATGGAATCGTAGTGGTTCAGGATGAGCGGATTTCCGAGCACGGTGAACGATCCGATCGCCTGGGCGACCCCGGGCGCGGCCAGGGTGATGAAGTCGAGCAGGACACCCGGCAGGGCCATGACGATGAGGATGGTCGGGGCGAGGCGCTGGACTTTTGGATCCTGGCCGGCCTGGTACGCGATGAAGAAGAAGATGGTGTAGTAGATCACGCAGGCGTCGCGCAGGGCCATGATGCCGTATGTGTCGAAGTCGAACGGCAGCCGGATGAGGGCGTAAATGCCGAGCACGAGGAGGGCGATGGCCATCGGGGTGCGCGGGACGAGGGTGATTTTGCCTTTGGTGAAGCGCCAGAGGTACCCGAGCATGCCGATGGCGAGCAGGGCCTCCCCGGCAAAGAGGATGCCTTTGACGTTGAGGTACGCGAACCCCTTGCCGGCGATGTAGAAGGCGCCGACGCCGAGACAGATAATAGTCAGGTCGATCGGAAGGTGGCGGCCGACGGTCGAGATCAACACGATCGTCAGGGCCAGCAGGCCGACAGCGACAGGCAGGAAATAGTCTCCGGTCCCGATGCCGACGGCGACCGTCAGGCCAACGGCCAGGAACACGACAAAGGCGATGATGAGCCGGAACGAATTGTTCATTGAGGAGGAGGCGGGCTGGGTGCGGATGAGCGGGTGGCGGGGCTGGGAACCCTGTGGTTTGAAGACAGCGATCGGCTTACAGGCCGGTCGAGTCAAATCGGGAATGATGGGCGGGCGATGGCGCGTGAGCGGTCATGCCGGCGAGGCCACCGGTGCGGAGGGCCGCGGGGAACGGCGGCTGCGCAGCAGCCAGAGCACCAGCAGAAGAAAGAGCGCAGCCGCGCAGAGGTCGATCACGGTGGACCCGATGACGACCGTCCAGGCGGAGGCGCCTTGGTGAGCCATCCAGGCCACGGCACAGCGGGCCACGGCAATGATGAAAGTGAGGAGCAGTTGGATGAAGTTGGCTCGCAACAGGATCGGCAGCATGCTGAGAGGTGTGGCGATCAGGCCGGCGGCGGCGCCCCATGCGAGCCAGCGGCTGAACTCGCCGGCTTCCCGCCAGGGTTCGCCATAGACCCACGCGAAGAGCGTGGGGCCGGCCCAGGTGAATGTGGCGGCGAATGGCAGGGCGATGAGGGAGAGGGCGCCCATGGTGCCCAAGGTGAGGAGGCGAAGTTTGCCCAGGTTGTCCACCAGGGTGGCGGACTTGGAGGTGAATGCCTGGCCGACGGCCAGGCCGAGGAGCACGGCCGGGACGCGCATGACCTGGAAGACGAGATTGAACGAGGAACTGGTGCCCGCGCTGAAGACCTGAAGCGAGGTGACGAGCACGGCGAGGCTCGCCATGTTCAGGAAGTAACTCGGCACGCTGAAAAGCGGGAGACGGAGGAAGCTCCGGGCGGTATGCCAGAGGTTGCGCCATCGGGTGCGTGACCAGGAAAGGCGGGGCGCCGTGCCCGTGCGGTGGAGCAGCAGGGCGAAGGTCGCGGCTCCGCAAAGCGTGGCGAGGCAAAACGAGGCGGTGAGGTGGCCTGGCACCTCGCCATTGAACAGCCAGGCGGTTGTGGCCAGGATCGGATAGACGGCGGCGAGGATGATCTTCGACGTCGACTGCATGCCGAAGAACCGGCGCCGGTTGCACCATCCGATGAATGTATTGGTGAGGCCGAGACCGAGCAGTGTCGGGGGAATCCACAGCAGGGAGGCCCATTTCCCCCAGCCGAGCCAGCCACACGCGAGCACCACGGGCACCGCGGCCATCGGCACCACCAGCGCGCACAGGATACTCAGCCGGAAGAGCTGGGAGGCGCAGGATTCCGATTTCGGCATCACGATGCCGACATCGTAACGAAGCGTGATCAAGGGCATCACGCTGTTGATGATCCAGATGAAACTGGTGACGAGGTCCTGGCTGGCGGGAAAATAGAGACGCGCGAGCAGCGTCCCGCCGGCAAGCGCAATGATCTGGGCGGCCAGCACGCTGCTGGCGAGCTGGGCGGCTCCGCGGGTGTAATCGCTCTGCCATGGGCGCAGGGACCAGAGCTTGACCAGGGCGGCGGTCACGAGGCGGGGCGGGGATCGGGGGCCGGAGACGGTGAGGTGACAGCGGGCGCGGGGCATAGGCGCTCACTTTTAAGCATCCGGCCCATCTCAGAGAACAAAGCGTCAGAGAACAAAGTGGCCCCATTTGGGTTTCGGATGAAGAAGCCGCCAAGAGGCTTCGGCGTTCGGAACCAAGTTGGAGTCCCGCCTTCAGGTGGCAAGGCGGAGCTTGGCGCCGAATGACGTGTGTGCACCAGGCGTTCGCGCTTTCCGTCTCGGGCGTCTTCCGAGAATCGGCATCCCCCCATGGCCTCAGACTCGGGAACCGCTT